>CANQKJ010000130.1 GCA_947624465.1 uncultured Oscillospiraceae bacterium | reverse complement strand
GCCCACTCGAAGTTGTCCATGATGCTCCAGTAGGTGTAGCCGATCACCGGGATACCGTCGTCGATGGCCCGCTTCACCTGGAGCAGATAGCGGTGCATATAGTCCTGCCGCTGAGGGTCGTGGACCTTGCCGTCCAGCATCACATGGTCCAGTCCGGCGTAGCCGTTCTCGGTGATGAGTACCGGCAGGCCGTACCGCTCATACCAGAACTTGCTGGAGTAGTACAGGGCGCTTGGGGTGATGTTCCAGCCGAAGCCGGTCTTGGGACAGCCCTGATAGCCGTAGTTGTCATAGCCGTCGGCAGGGGGCGGATAGTCCAGGGTCCCCTGATAGCAGTTGTAGCCGTAAAAATCCAGTTTCTGGCTGACCGAGGCCCATTCCTCGTCCATAAGCGTATACATTGCGTTCCCCAACAACTCTCTGGCCCATTCGGGGGCATGGCCCAGATAGACGGGATCGGCCCACCATGTGTTGGTCATGACAAAGTCCCGCTTGGGCCCCACCGACTTCTGCCTGGCCTGCTCCACCGCCTCGGGACTGTCGTTCTCGGGCAGGTAGCTGTCCCCGGTGGGGGCCATGCCGACAAGGGCATTGGGGCAGTTTTTCCTCAGTACCGACACAGCTCGTCCGTGGGCTAGCAGGACGTGTTTGGAAATCTCAGCCAGCGTTTGGTCGTCGTTGTGCTCAAAGGGGGCGTGTCCACCAGCCAAATGGCCCAGGCCCACAAACATCTGGGGCTCGTTGAAGGTCATCCATGCGTATACCCGGTCACCAAGGGCTTTACTGATGACCTCAGCATACTCCTCGAACCAGGCGGGACTGCTGGGATTCTTCCAGCCGCCCCGGCGGTATAGTGTGGTGGGCAGATCCCAGTGGTACAGGGTGGCCAGGGGTTTGATGCCGGCGGCAATCAGCTCGTCGCACAGGTCCACATAGAACTGTACGCCCTTTTCGTTGACCGGGCCGGTCCCCTGGGGGAGCACCCGGCTCCAGCTGACGGAGAACCGGTAGCTTTTCAGCCCGATTTCTTTCATGATGGCCACGTCCTCTTTGTAACGGTGGTAGTGGTCGCAGGCCGTGTCGCAGTTCTCGCCGTGGGCCACGTGGCCGCCCTCATGGACCAGGGTATCCCAAATGGACTCGCCCCGGCCGTCCTCGTTCCAGGCGCCTTCCACCTGAGCGGCGGCGGACGCCGCACCCCACAGGAAGTCTTTGGAAAAGCTCATCCTTTTTCCTCCTCCTCTTAATGTATCAGTATTATACCAAACCATCAAAACGAAAGCAACGCCGCCGCAGTATCGCTTTACGGCGGCGTTATCACGTATTCTTCTCAATTCGGCCTGCCCAGCAGATGCCGGATCTCGGCGCCCTTGGACAGATTGCCCTCCACCTTCAGCTGGCCGCTCAAAAACAGCTTGTCAAAGGTGGTCTTCCCCGTGGCCATATCCAGCAGCTGGTCGAAGCTGCCCGTCACATAAGCGTCCGCCCCGTGGTACTCGCAGGGCATGATGTGGATGTGCTCATCGGCAAACTCCACGTAGAACACCCCTCGCGCCCGACCGGTCACCCGGATCTGCACTACCCGCCGCCAGCCTGGAGTGAACTCCTGGGGCCGGTTACGGAGGTTTTCGGCGTCCACTGCTTCATACGCGGCCTTGAGCTGGGCGAAAGCCTCCTCAAACGGGATGGGCTCGCCGGTCTCGGCGGGGGCGATCTCCGCGTACATCCGATCGTACCGCTGAGCGCTCCTGGCCCAGGAAAAGTCCTTTTTCATACACCGTCTGCGCAGCAGCCGGAAGGTCTCCTTGTCGCCGAAATAGACCTTTAGGGCGCTGAAAATGGCAAGATACAGGGCCTTCCCCTGGTAACTGGAGAAGGAAAAGCCGTCGCCCACGCCGTCAAAGTCGCTGTAGGGCCGCACAGAGTCCTTTAATCCGCCGGTCTCGTGGACGATGGGCACGGTGCCGTACCGCATGGCCATCATCTGGGAAAGGCCGCAGGGCTCGAACCGGGAGGGCATCAGGTAGAAGTCCGCCCCCGCGAAAATCTCGCTGGCCAGCTCCTCCGTGTAGTCGCTGGAGAAGCCCAGCTGCCCCGGCCACCGCCGGACACACTCGTTGAAATAGTCGATGTAATGCTGATCCCCCTGGCCGA
This sequence comes from uncultured Oscillospiraceae bacterium, assembly GCA_947624465.1. Classification (GTDB taxonomy): domain Bacteria; phylum Bacillota; class Clostridia; order Oscillospirales; family Oscillospiraceae; genus Enterenecus. The sequence goes on along the minus strand of CANQKJ010000130.1, from coordinate 4,099 downwards.
AGATGATGAGCTGCACCCCCAGATCCATAAGCCGGGGCAGGATCTCCCGGATCAGCTCGATGCCTTTCTGCTCCACCAGCCGGGCCACGGAGACGAACAGGGGCCACCTGGACTCCGCGGTCAGGCTGAATTTCTTTTGAATGCTGGCCTTGCACTTTGCCTTGCCGCTCATATCCTCCGGGCTGAAGGGATAGGGGATGCGTTTGTCCAGCATGGGGTCGTAGTGGTCCATGTCGATGCCGTTGAGGATGCCGTAGAGCTTGTTCTCCACCATATCCGCCACACCCTGCAATCCGCACCCGAACTCCGGGTGGTGCAGCTCCAGAGCGTAGGTAGGCGACACGGTGGACACCGCATCGGCCATCAGCATGGCGCCCTTCATCAGGTTCACGTCCCGGCGGCCCTCATATTCATAGCCCAGGCCCCCGTCGTACCAGCCCTCCGGCAGGCCGAAGGTGTCCGTGATCTCATTGGCCCCGAACTGGCCCTGATAGGCGATGTTGTGGATGGTGTACACCGACTTGATCCCCTGCAGATCGTCGCGCCATGCCTGGTCGTTTTTCAGGTAGACCACCGCCAGAGCGGTCTCCCAGTCGTTGCAGTGGAGGATGTCGGGCACGAAGTCCAGGCTGTGGAGCAGCTCGATCACCGCCCGGCTGAACCAGGCAAAGCGCAGCTTGTCGTCGTCGTAGCCGTAGAGCTTGGGACGGTCAAAAAAGCCGTCGTTCTCCACGAACCACACGGTGACGCCGCTGAGCTCCCCCCGGTACAGGCCGCAGCCGGCCTCCGTCCCGCCCAGCTTCACGATGGTATCCAGTGTCTTGGTCAGGGACTCGCCGAATTTCGCCCTGACACATTGATACAGCGGGGTGATGACGGCGATCTCGTCCCCGGCCGCCTTTAACGCGGGAGGCAGGGAGAATGCCACATCCGCCAGGCCGCCGGACTTGGAGAAGGGCGCGCACTCGCTGGTCACAAACAGTATCTTCATCGGAGATCCCTCCGCCGCTTTAGTGCAGGCCGTTCACATAGTCGATGACAGCCTGGGCCGCCCGCTCGCAGCCGCCCTCGGTACGCATCTCTTTGGACATAGCCTGGGCATTCCGCTTGTACTTGGGGTCGTTCATGAGCCCCAACAGGGCCTCCCGCAGCTTCTCCTCGGTGACCTCCCCCTTCAGCATGACCGAGCTGGCCACGCCCAGCTCTTTCGCCCGGTGGGCGGTAGTGATCTGCTCATCCATCTGGGGGATGCACATCATGGGCACCCCGTTGTAGAGGGCCTCCATTACGCTGCCGATGCCCGCGTGGGTCAGGAAGAAGTCGGTGTGCTCCAGCACCTCCAGCTGGGGGGTGAAGGCCATGGTGGTCACGTTAGCGGGGATCTCCCCCAGGTCCTCCGGCTTGAGGGTCTTGCCCAGGGAACACAGCACGTTGATGTCCAGGTCCTTCACCACCGGGAACAGCATCCGATAGAACTCCGGCCAGTTATTGAACAGAGAGCCCAGGGAGGTGTAGAGCAGCGGCTTGCCGTTGGTGGGGGGCTGCCAGCTCCCGTCTCCCGCACGGGGGGCGATCTGGGCGCCGGCGAAGAAGAAGTTGTCCCCGAAGGACTCGCCGCCGGGCTGGAAGCTCTTGGAGATGGTAGAGACATTAAAGTCTCCGACGCCCTCAAAAATCTCGGCCGGCGTCAGCAGCGGGCCGCCGTACTCCGCCTGGAACTCCTTGGCCAGCTCCAGGGCGGCGGCGCGGGCGGGGCTGTCAGGAAAATCGGGCCAGGTGCGGAAGATGGAAAAGCCCGGGCCGGGGGCGTAGCTGGTGAACATCATCAGCAGGGGCAGCTTCAGCTTCCAGGCTGCCAGACGGCCCGCCACCGCCAGTTCGTCGGTGATGATGGCGTCCGGCAGATCGGCCTGAAGCTGTTCCATGATGGCGTCCAGGGCCTCCTTCGCCTGGCCCAGGAAGGCCATGGGAACGGCGGCCAGGAAGGGCTCGGACTGCAGGTAGGAAATGGCGTATTTCTCGGTCACCTCGGGGAAGGGGCAGTGCTTTGCGCCGGTCAGCTCCACCTGGGTCTTGTGGGAGTCGGGGGCAAAGTAGTTGACCTCCACGCCCTTTTTTACCAGTTGGGAGATCATGGGCAGGGAGGACAGGATGTGGCCTCCCGCTCCTACGGGGATGTACGCGATTTTCATGTTCTATTACTCCTTCCATCAAAAGTTTTATTCATAATCGTCCAGGGCCCAGCGGTCCAGCCAGTCGATCACCGGCTTATCCCCCTCAAATCGGATGGGGAGCCAGACATAATCGGCAATGGAGGTGTTCTGCTTTTCTTCCCAGCTATCTCTTTCCTCCTGCTCCGGATTGGGCTTTGGTCCCGGTCCATCCGGAGAAAACAGCTGCTCAAACAGCTTAGCGTAGTCCTCATACTTCTTGTCCATCTCTTCCGGCAGCCAGCGGTCGGCACAGGCGATATACAGATCTTTTTTCCCGGGGACTTTGAAGACAGATGAAATCTGCGAGTGGAACGAGGTATGGCTGTCGTCTCCGGGGTGAACGTCGCCCAGCTCCCGGTAGGGCCCATGCCAGGTGTCGGCGATAGCGGCCTCCGACGGGTTGGGAAGATATCCGGTGGTTCCGGAGGTAATCAGATAATGCTTCCCCCTCCGCATAAAATGCGCGGTGGCCTCCCGGACAAAGGGCGGCCCTGAGCGCGGAAAATGGGTGCTGTAATAGCCGGTCACATCCGTGTAGTCCTCGGTCAGGTCGGCGCAGATAGTCTCGCTGTGGACCCGCTCAAAATAGTAGTATGCCTTGCCGTCCCCGGCCACCGCCAGATCGAAATCACCCGCGCTCATGTTCAGCGGACGGAGGCCCTCCCGCACTTTGGTGTATGGACCCAACAGGCGATCTGCGGTGAGGATCGTCTCGGATTGGGTCTGGTCCCGGTTCATGATTTTCAGCCAACAGACAAATTTTTTCGTCCGCTCGTTGTAGATAATGTGGGGGCGGTCCATACAGGCGCTGGGGTAGAGCGAAGAACTGGGGTCATCCGGCTCGGGCGGGATGATGATCCCTTCGTCCTTCCAATTATAGAGGTCGGTGGAGCTGTAGCAGCGCACGCCCCAATGCCAGATGTCATTATCCGGGGTAGTGAATTCCTTATTCTCGCCGTACCAATAGTAAACTCCATCCAGATACAGCACAGAACCCCCATGGGCCTGGATGCGCTTGCCTTCTGTGTCCAGCCAAATCTGCCCCGGATGAAAAGCATCGTATTTCACAGTTTCACACTCCTGCTTCGTTGGCTTCATCTTTCCATAAAGCATTTCATGGCACAGTTTCAAACTCATTATTCTTGAAAAAAGTCGACCGTTTCCAATTCAAGCCGCGCATTCAGGCAGTCCCTGGAATTGCCTCCCACAAAGAAGTCGAACTCTCCTGGTTCCACCACATAGTTCATGTCCGGGTCATAGTATCCCAGTTTGCCGATGGGGACAGCGAACTGCACCCGCCTGACCGCCCCCGGCTCCAGGTGGATCTTCGTAAAGTCGAGTAGCTGCTTCACCGGGCGCACCCGCCTGGCGGCGATGTCCCGGAAATAGCACTGGACGATCTCGTCTCCCGCCCGCTCGCCGGTGTTTGTCACCACGGCGGACACGATAACATCGTCTCCCTTTCGCACGGCGGACAGTTCGCTGTACTGGTAAGTGGTATAACTCAGCCCATACCCAAAGGGGAACAGAGGCTCCAACGGGGTGTCCAGATACTTGGAGGTGAACTTGCTTTTGCCTCCGGGTCGCCCGGTGTTCATGTGGGCGTAATACATGGGGCACTGGCCGCTGGCATAGGGAAAGGTAGTCGTCAGCTTGCCGGAGGGATTCACGTCACCGAATAGCACCCCGGCGATGGCGTTGCCCGCCTCCACGCCCAGATGCCACGCCATCAGGATGGCGGGAAGCTGTTCCGCCGTGTCGCCCAGGGCCAGGGGCCGGCCGCCGAACAGAATCGCTGCCACCGGCTTGCCGTATCCGGCCAGACGGCCCAGCGTCTCTGTCTGTCCGTCGGGCAGGCCGATGTCCGCCCGGCTGGCCGCTTCTCC
>CANQKJ010000129.1 GCA_947624465.1 uncultured Oscillospiraceae bacterium | reverse complement strand
CGGCCAAACCCTCGGCGGCTCCCGCCGCCAAGCCTACGGCGGCCCCCACGGCAAAGCCCTCCGCGGCTCCGACCTCCGCCCCCACCCCCGCCGCCCTGGTCTTTACATGGCCGGTGAACGGAACGGTGCTGGCCGATTTCTCGGTGGACGCCCTGGCCTATGACGTGACCATGGGCGACTGGCGCACCCATCCCGGCCTGGATCTGGCCGCCGGTGTGGGCACCAAGGTGAAGGCCGCCGCCGCCGGCACAGTGAAGTCCGTGGAGCAGGACGACCTGCTGGGCACGGTGGTGACCATCGACCACGGCAGCGGCCTCGTCAGCGAATACGCCAACCTGGCGGCCACCCCCACCGTGAAGGAGGGGGACAGCGTGATGACCGGCGACGTGATCGGCGCGGTGGGCTCCACCGCCGCCGGCGAGAGCGGCCAGGCCAACCACCTGCACTTCGCCATGTATAAGGACAACAGGGCGGTGGACCCCAGGGACTACCTGCCTCAGTGACGGGAAACGCCCGGCGCGGATGACGCGCCGGGCGTTTTGTGCGCTTTGCCCCTTCCATTCGTGGTGAAAAGGTGATAGAATACCCTCTGAACGCGGAAAGGAGGGATGATCCCGTGGCGGACCGGAAAAACGACTTCTCCCAGGGGAGCATCCCCGGCAACATCATGAAGCTGGCCCTGCCCATGACGGCGGCCCAGCTGGTGAACGTGCTGTACAGCGTGGTGGACCGCATCTACTTAGGGCACCTGCCGGACAGCGACCACCTGGCCCTCACCGGCATCGGGGTGGCCATGCCCATCATCACCATCTTGATGGGCTTCGCCAATCTGTGCGGCACCGGCGGCGCGCCCCTCTGCTCCATCAGCCGGGGGGAGGGGGACGACGAGGAAGCCGAGCGCATTCTGGGGAACTCCTTCACCCTGCTGCTGATCCTGGGGGTGCTGTCCACCGCCTTTTTCCTGGTGTTCAAGCGGCCCATCCTCTACCTGTTTGGCGCCAGCGACGCCACCTTCCCCTATGCCGACGGCTACATGACCATCTACCTCTGCGGCACCCTGTTCGTGATGATCAGCCTGGGCATGAACCCCTTTATCAACGCCCAGGGCTTTGGCCGCACCGGGATGATGACCGTCCTGCTGGGGGCGGCGGCCAACATCATCCTGGACCCCATCCTCATCTTCGGCCTCCACATGGGGGTCCAAGGGGCGGCCCTGGCCACCATCGTCTCCCAGGGGCTGTCCGCCGCCTGGGTGCTGGCCTTCCTGGCGGGCAAAAAGGCCATCCTGCGCCTGAAGCTCCCCTGCCTCCGGCTGGAGCTGGGCCGGGTGAAGCGCATCGTGGCCCTGGGCCTGTCCGGCTTCTTCGTGAACCTGACCAACAGCCTGGTCCAGGTGGTCTGCAACGCTACCCTCCAGGCCTACGGCGGCGACCCCTACGTGGGCGTGATGACCATCATCAACTCCCTGCGGGAGGTGTTCATCATGCCGGTCCACGGCCTCACCAACGGCTCCCAGCCGGTGGAGGGATACAACTACGGCGCCCGGAAGTACGCCCGCGTCCGGGAGTCCATCCGGTTCAGCGTGGGGATCACGGTGGTCTATTCCGCCCTGTTCTGGGCGGTGGCGATGGCCTTCCCCGGCCTGCTCATCCGCATCTTCAACGACTCCCCGGACATCATCGCCATCGGCGTGCCCGCCCTGCGCATCTACTTCGGGATGTTCCTCTTCATGTCCCTCCAGCTGGCGGGACAGGGGGTGTTCACCGGCCTGGGCCGCTCCAAACAGGCGGTGTTCTTCTCCCTGCTGCGCAAGGCCATCATCAACGCGCCCCTGACCGTGCTGCTGCCCCTGTGGGGGATGGGCACCACCGGCGTGTTCGCGGCGGAGGCCGTGTCCCAGCTGGTGGGCGGACTGGCCTGCTTCATCACCATGTACTTCACCGTGTACCGGCCTCTGGGCCGCCTGGCCGACGGCGAGGCCCCGGAGGGGATATGAGAAAACCCCGGAACAGAGTTCCGGGGTTTTTCACATCCGTTTACCGCTCGCACTTCCAGTAGGCCACGCTGTACGGGGGCAGCTCGCTGCCGCCGCCAAAGTCGTGTTCCGTGCCGGTGAGCAGGTCCACCGCCCGGCCGCAGCCCGCGTCAAAGTGGGCGGTGTAGGGCTGGCTGTCCGCGTTGACGGCCACCAGCACCCGCTCCCCGTCCGTCCGCCGCTGGAACACCGTCTGCCGGTTGGTGAGGACCAGCTCCCTGAAATCGCCGTAGCAGAGGGCCTCGCTCTCCCGGTGGGCCCTGGCCATGGCGGCGATGGCGTCGGTGAGGGAGTTCCACTGGGGGGCGTCGAAGCAGGGCCGCAGGGCGGCGTCCCCCTGGGACTTGTGTGCTTGTTCCCCCCACTCGCTGCCGTAGTAGACGCAGGGGATGCCCGGCATGGCGAACACCAGGCCGTACAGCAGGGGCAGATGGGCGGGGTCGGTCAGGACGGAGGCCGCCCTTGTCACGTCGTGGTTGTCGGCGAAGCACAGGAGGTGCTTTCCCCTGTAGAGGGTCCAGTTCTCCGGGCCGAACTGCCGTTTCAGGCTGTGGATGATTTCAAACATATTATTGCTGTTGAGGCTGGACCAGAGGCCCTTGTAGCACTCGTAGTTGGTGCAGCTGTGGAGCAGGCCGTCCCCCACCCAGCGGTTATAGTCCCCGTGGAGGGTCTCCCCCACCAGGAAGAACTCGGGCTTGATGTGGTCCGCGAACTCCCGCAGCCGGCGGAGGAAGTCGGGCTCCAGGCAGTAGGCCACGTCCAGCCGCAGCCCGTCGATGTCGAACTGGTCCACCCAGAAGCGGATACAGTCCAGCAGGTAGTCCACAACTGCCGGGTTACGGAGGTTCAGCTTCACCAGCTCGTAGTGGCCCTCCCAGCCCTCGTACCAGAAGCCGTCGTTGTAGCCGGAATTGCCCCCGAAGTCGATGTGGAACCAGTCCTTGTAGGGGGAGTCCCACTTTTTCTCCCGCACGTCCCGGAAGGCCCAGAAGCCCCGGCCCACATGGTTGAACACCCCGTCCAGCACCACCCGGATCCCGTGTTCATGGAGGGCGCGGCACACCGTCGCGAAGTCCTCATTGGTGCCCAGCCGGGGGTCCAGACGGCGGTAGTCCCGGGTGTCGTAGCCGTGGCGGTCGCTGTCAAAGACGGGGCATAAGTATACGGCGTTGGCCCCCAGGCGGCTGATATGCTCCGCCCATGCGCCAATCTTTTGGATACGGTTGACGGTGACCCCGTCGTTCTCGGCTGGCGCGCCGCAGAAGCCCAGGGGATAGATCTGATAGAATACGCTCTCGTCGGCCCACATGGTGGTTCGCTCCTCTCTCCGGCGGGGCGCGGACGCCCTCGCACGCCCGCCAGTATACCACATCGGGGGCCGTCCGGTCAAGAACAGGAGGGGCAGCCGCCGCCCATCCGCCCCAGCAGGACGCGCATCTGGGCGATCTCGCGGGTCTGCTGGGCGATGATGGTCTGCAGGATGGGGGTCAGCTGGACGCACACCGGGTACTTTTGGGCGTTCCGCGCCATGCGGACGGCCCCCTGGTGGTGGGGGATCATCTCCCGGAGGTAGACCGCCGCCAGCCGGTTGCTCTCCGGGGCGGCGTTCATGGCGGCGAACATCTCCCGGAAGATCAGGTCCATCCGCCGCTGGTAGAGCCGCAGGTCCATGGGAGCGCTCAAAGACTGCTCGCAGACGGGCAGGATCTCCTCCATCTCATTGATGCCGGCGGTCTGCTGTTCGATGATGGTCCCCGCAAGGCGGCGCACCGCCTGGTTTTTGGCGTACCGCAGGATGTTCTCGCTCATGCGGACCGCCGCCCGGTGGTGGGGGATCATCTGGACGATGAAGTTGTGGGAGACGCTCTGGTTGAGCCGGGCCCCGGTGATGCCCTGGATCATGTCGTCCAGGATCTGATAAAAGCAGCACAGGTAATTTTTGCTGTCCTGGGTCAGCAGATTGGAATTGGCCATAAGACCGCCCTCCTTTTGCCCATTCTATGCGGAAAGGGCGGGCGGGTGCGAAAAAACCGCCGGAGCGAAACGCCCCGGCGGCTTTGGTCATTTTACGATCTTGTAGTAGGTCCGGGCGGTGAGCAGATACATCACCAGATACACCGCCAGGAAGGCCGCCAGGGTCACCCCTGTGGAGATGAGGGCTACCGACAGGTCCCGGACGTGGAAGAGCTGGAGCATCTGGGCCACCAGATTGAAGTCGAACAGCAGGTGGACGGCGGCCGCCGCCACCGGCAGGAAGAACACGATGAGCACCTGCGTCCGTATGGTGCCCCGCACCTGCTCCGGGGTCAGCCCCACCCGCCGCATGATGGCGAAGCGCTCCTGATCCTCGTACCCCTCGGACACCTGCTTGTAGTAGAGGATGAGGGCGGTGGCCGCCAGGAAGATGGCCCCCAGCACGATGCCCAGGAACAGGAAGGAGCCCGCCGCCGCGTAGATCTGGTCGGCGGAACCCTCCCGGCTGGCGTAGGACAGGGAGTAGTAGGAGCCGAAGCCCATGCCGCCTCCGCCGTCCATGCCGCGCCACCAGGCGTCGATCACGCCGCCCCCGCTGCCGGTCACGTCCAGCAGCACCGTCCAGGTGTTGTGCCGCCACATCCCCCCCGGCGTCTCCAGGGGCCGGAGGAAGTCCCGGACCTCCGCCAGGGCGCTTTCGTCCGGCAGGATGAGGCACACCGGCTTATAGGGGTCCTCGGTGTCGGTGAAGTAGGGGACGGCCCCGATCTGCTGTGTGATGTTCAGGGTGAGGGCGGAGCCGGTGGGGCGGGCGTCGTGGTTGTCGTCCACCTCCACGCCAATCAGGGTGAGCGCCCCCGTGGGTCCCTCTCCGGAGAGGGCGGCCTCCCCGGCGGACAGGACCGGGGAGGCCCTGCCGGTGAGGGCCTCATAGTCCGCCGCCGTCAGGAAGTGGAGGGTGCGCATTTTGCTCATGGAGGCGGACAGCCCCTCCCCGATCTGCCAGCCGTCCTTTGTGGGCAGGGCGTCCGCATGGACGTTGCCGAAGGAGCGCAGTCCCTCCACCTCCCGGCCCGCCTCCGCCGCCGCGTCCCGGAGGGCGGCCTCCAGCGCGGCGGGGTCGAAGGGGACGAACTCCTCGTCCGCGCTGAGCAGGCCGGCCTCCGACTGGCCGTCGGGGTCGTATTGGACGGAGACGCTCACATCGGCGGGGTACTGGGCCTCCACGATGCGGCTCATGCCCCGGTACAGGGACACGGTGCCGGAGGCCATCACCATCACCATGGTAGACAGGATGCAGATGCTGGCCAGGCCCACCGCGTTGCGCTTCATGCGGTAGAGCATCCCGGACACCCCGATGAAGGGGCCGGGCCGGTAGTAAAAGCGCTTGTTGCGCCGCAGGAGCTTTAACAGGGCGATACTCCCGGCGGTGAACAGGAAGTAGGTGCCGATGATGACCAGGATCACCGCCAGGAAGTAAAAGGCCAGGGCGGACACCGGGTCGGCCGCCCAGATGGCGATGCCGTACCCCGCCCCCAGGGCGATCACCCCCAGGATGGCCATGAGAAAGTGGGTCCTGGGCTCCTTTTCGCCCACATTGCCGCCCCGCAGCAGCTCCACCGGCCTTGACAGGGACACCCGCCCCAGGTTCAGCAGCAGGGCCAGCAGGAGCAGCACGGCGAACAGGGCACAGGTTATGATGGCTGCCGGCAGGGACAGCCCCAGCCGGAACACCAGTCCCAGGGGGATGAGCAGCCCCAGCACCCCCACCGCCAGGGCGTGGAGGGCCATCCCCATGAGGATGCCGCAGCCCACCCCGATGACGGCGGTGAACAAACTCTCCCAGCACAGCAGGGCGGCGATGCTGCCCTTGCCCATGCCCAGGATGTTGTAGAGGCCCAGCTCCTTTTTCCGCTGCTTCATGAGGAAGCTGTTGATATACAGCACCAGCACGGCGATGAACACCGCCGCCACGAACATCCCGATGGACATCATCATGCTCACGTACTCCGCCCCCCGCATCTCGTATTTGCCGGGGTCGGTGGCCAGGGCGGCCATCACGTAGAACGCGGCGGACAGGCCCGTCAGCGCCAGCAGATAGGGCGCGAAGAACCGGCGGTTGTTCCTCATACCGCTGAGAGCCAGCCGGGGATAGAGCTTACGCACTATACTCACCTCCGGCGGACAGGCGGGTCAGCGCGTCGGTGATGAGGCGGTACATCTCCCCGTCGGTCCGGCCCTGCCGGGACAGCTGATAGTA
>CANQKJ010000128.1 GCA_947624465.1 uncultured Oscillospiraceae bacterium | reverse complement strand
GCTTTTTCGCGCCGATGAGGTAGTCCAGCAGCAGCACGCCGGTCTGGTTGCCGGTCAGCACCTTGTACTCGCCGCCCTTGGTCCTGACCATCAGGCCCACCCGGTCGGCGTCGGGGTCGGAGCCCAGGATGAAGTCGGCCCCGTTGGCCTTGGCCAGGTCCACGGCCAGATAGAAGCCCTCCGGGTTCTCCGGGTTGGGGGAGGCCACGGTGGGGAAGTTGCCGTCGATGACCATCTGCTCGGGCACGCAGATGACGTGCTTCATGCCCAGGCGGCGCAGGGCCTCGGGGATCAGCTTATGGCCGGTGCCGTGGAAGGGGGTGTACACCATCTTGAAGGTGTCGGCCACCTTTTCCACCGCCGCCTGGTCGTTGACCTGCTCCATCACGTTGGCCAGGAACTTCTCGTCTGTCTCCTCCCCCATGAGGACGATCTGCCCGGCGGCCACGGCGGCGTCATAGTCGGCGGTCTTCACGCAGTCGAACACGTCCAGCTCCTGCATCCTGCGGGCCACCTCGTCGGCGTGCCTGGGGGGGAGCTGGGCGCCGTCGGACCAGTAGACCTTGTAGCCGTTGTACTCCTTGGGGTTGTGGCTGGCGGTGATGTTGATGCCGGCGGTACAGCCGTACTCCCGGATGGCGAAGGACAGCTCCGGGGTGGGGCGCAGCGCGTCGAACAGGCGGACGTGGATGCCGTTGCCCGCCATGACGCAGGCGGCCTCACGGGCGAAGGCGTCGGAGTTGTTCCGGCAGTCGAAGCAGACGGCCACCCCTTTGGCGGCGGCCTCGGGGCCCTCGGCCAGGATGACCTCGGCGAAGGCCTGGGTGGCGTGGCGGATGACGTGGATGTTCATCCGGTACAGACCCACCCCCATGGTGCCCCGGAGGCCCGCGGTGCCGAACTCCAGCTGGGAGAAGAACCGGGACTCGATCTCCTTATCGTCGTTTTGGATGGCCTCCAGCTCGGCCTTCTCGGCGGCGGACAGGGCAGGGGAACTGAGCCAGTGCTGATATGCTTCCTTGTAGTTCATAGTGAATCTTCCTCCTCATTTTGTTCAATATCTTCCTCGGCGGGTTCCCCCGCTGTATTCAGCAGTGATGTGGTCTCCTCCAGACGGGAGGCGGGCACATAGATCTCGATCCCCTCGGGAGAGAAGCCGCCCCGGATAAACAGCAGGTCTCCGATGCCCGGTCGGTTGGTGAAATACGGGATCTCAAAACTGTCCAGCATGGAGCAGACGATGTCCCGATAGCCGGAGAAATCGGCCTCCAGCCGCAGAAGGGCCGGCGGCTCCGGTTCTCCGTCGGCGTTTTTGGGCCAGCGGGCCAGCAGGTCGTCGTTGTACATAGGCGCTCCTTTCCGTCGGGGCGGGCGGGACAAATCAAAACGCGAAGTTGCCGTTAACGAATACCGGGACCTCCGTCCCGTCGTGGGTAACGCCCACGATGGACAGGTCCTCGGTGCCCACCATGAAGTCCACATGGTTCATGGACTGGTTCAGCCCGGCGGCCTTCTGCTCCTCCTCGCTCATCTCATTGCCGCCCCGGACGCACTCCGGGTAGGCCGCGCCGAAAGCCAGGTGGCAGGAGGCGTTCTCGTCGAACAGGGTCTCGTAGAACAGCAGGCCGGTGTTGCGGATGGGGGAGTCGTACTGGACCAGGGCCACCTCGCCCAGGTAGCGGGACCCCTCGTCGATGTCGATGGAGGCGCGCAGATGCTCCTCCCCCTCCTCCGCGTGGACGTCCACGATGCGGCCGTCCTTGAAGTCCATATAGAAGTCCTTCACCAGATTGCCGTTGAGGGCCAGGGGCAGGGCGGCGTACACCCGGCCGTTGACCCCGTCCCACCGGGGGGCGGTGAAGATCTCCTCCGTGGGCATATTGGGCACGAACACGGTGCCCTCGGGGGTGCGGTCACAGGCCCCGGCCCAGATGTGGTCCTCGGGCAGCTCCACGGTCAGATCGGTGCCCAGAGAATTGGCGTAGCGCAGGAACTTGAAGTCGTAGTCGTTCAGGATCTTCGCCCGGCGGGTGGTGGCCTCCATGTGGGCCCGCCAGCGCTCCACCGCCTTGCCGTCCCCGGTGATGCGGCACACGGAGAACATCGCCTCCCACAGAGCGTCCAGGGCCTCGTCCTCCGGCAGATCGGGAAAAACTTTTTTGGCCCAGGCGGGGGTGGGATAGGAGCCCACGCACCACTGGAACCGGTTGGCCATCATGGCCTCGGAATAGGGCTTGGCGGCCTCGCCCGAGACCCGCCGCCAGGTCTGGATGCGGTTGGGGTCCACCCCCTTGAGCAGCTCCGGGTCGCCCCCGATGATGGACAGGCCGGGGGCCTTTTGCTCCAGCATCCAGTCCACCTTGGCCTTCTGGTAGGCGGGCACCTCGGAGAACACGGCCTCGTCCGCCCGGAGGTACTTCTGCCGGGTGATAAAGTCGTCGTGCCAGTCCACCAGCACGTCCCGGGCGCCCCGGTCGTAGCAGGCCTCCACGCACAGGCGGGCCAGTGGGGCGAACTCCACGCTGGTGTTGATGCGGGGGGTCTGCCCCGGCTGGACGTTCATTCCCACCTCCACCAGCAGATGGGCGAATTCCTTCAGTTTGGCGTCAAAATCCTTGACCATATGGGGACCATCCTTTGCACAAATTTTCTTATCTCACATTATACCATCAACCGGCTGGAAAAACAAATACTATTTGCATTTTTCTCCCGCTTTGGCCCTCGCGGTGAAATTTTGCAGGAATACGATTTTGGACTTGCATTTTTCTCCCGCGTGGGCTATAATATGGCCCATGTTCCCCGCAAAAAAGCGGCAAAGGAGTAATGCGTGATGCTGAACACCGTCATCCCCGAGGGCTACGCCCCCCGGCTGAACCTGTATGATACCCAGAAGGCCATCGGCCTTTTGAAGCGGCTGTTTGAGGACCACCTGGGCGGGGCGCTGAACCTGCGCCGGGTGTCCGCCCCCCTGTTCGTGGAGGCCTCCACCGGATTGAACGACGACCTGAACGGCGTGGAGCGGCCTGTCTCCTTCGACGTGCCCGACGCCGGCCGGGACGCCCAGGTGGTCCACTCCCTGGCCAAGTGGAAGCGGATGGCCCTCCACCGCTACCAGTTCTCCGTGGGCGAGGGCCTCTATACCGACATGAACGCCATCCGCCGGGACGAGGAACTGGACAATCTCCACTCCGTCTATGTGGACCAGTGGGACTGGGAGAAGGTCATCGCCCCCAGGGACCGCAATATCGACTACTTAAAGGGCGTGGTGACTACCATCGTGGGCGCCCTGGCCGACACCCAGGCCACCCTGCGCTCCGTCTATCCCCAGCTCACCCCCCTGCCCGTCATCGACCGGGAGGTCTCCTTCGTCACCGCCCAGGAGCTGGAGGACCGCTGGCCCGACCTGTCCCCCAAGGAGCGGGAGGACGCCTGGGTGAAGGACCACCCCACCGCCTTCGTCATGGGCATCGGTGGGGCGCTGAAGTCCGGCAAACCCCACGACGGCCGCGCCCCCGACTACGACGACTGGTCCCTGAACGGGGACATCCTCATTTGGAACAGCGTGCTGGGCCACGCCTTCGAGATCTCCTCCATGGGCATCCGGGTCAGCCCCGAGTCCCTGGACAAACAGCTCACCGCCGCCGGGTGCGACTACCGCCGGGAGCTGCCCTTCCACAAGGCCCTGCTGGCCGGGGAGCTGCCCCTCACCATCGGCGGGGGCATCGGCCAGAGCCGGGTGTCCATGCTGCTGCTGGGCAAGGCCCACATCGGCGAGGTGCAGGCCAGCATCTGGGACCCTCAGACGATTGAGGCGTGTAAGGAAGCGGGAGTCGTCCTGCTGTAACCGCATCATATCGAGGCCGGCGGAGCGCTCCGCCGGCCTTTTTTGTCCGTCTGTCCCCTCCGGGCGACCGTCTGTCCAAAACCGCTGGACATTGTTCCGGCGGTCGGGTATACTGGGCATAACAGAGGAAAGGGGGCCGGCGGCGTGAAGGTGGAAGTGAAGATCGACCCAAATTTGAGCCGGCCCCGCGCCGTCATCTACGCGCCGGCGGCCACCCCGGAGGTGCTGGCCCTGGCGGAACGGCTCCGCAAAGAGGAGGGGGCGTCCCCCTTCACCGCCTTCCGGGAGAGCGAGGCGGTTCTGATCCAGCCGGGGGACATCCTCCGCTTCTTCACCGACGGCAAGGGGGTGTCCTGCCAGACGGAGAAGGGGGTGTTCTCCGTCCGCCAGCGGCTGTACGAGCTGGAGGAGGAGTTCGCCGGCACCCGGTTCGTGCGGGTGTCCAACTCGGAGATGGTGAACCTGGACCGGGTGACCGCCCTGGACCTGTCCCTGACGGGCACCATCCGCATGACCCTGGCCGGGGGCGCGGCGGTGGCCTACGCATCCCGGCGGTACGTGAAGAAGATCAAAGAGGCCGTGGGACTGTGAAAGGAGGCGGCGCATATGACTGAGACGAAAAAGGCGTGGCTGGCGCGCATCCTGATCGGCGGGCTGTGCGGCTGGGCGGTGTTGCTGCTCATCGGATTCATCGCGGGCAGCCTCAGCCTGTTCGGCCCTCCCAGCTTCCGGGGCTTCCAGTTCGTGGACGGCACGATGGAACACCTGCTGGGGTCCGAGGCCCTGGCGGTGGCGGTGCAGTTCGTCCTGTTCTTCCTGCTGGGGGCCGGGGCCGGAGTGGCCACTCTGCCTTTCGCCGACGACGGCAAAGAGCTGCTGCTCCGCTCCGTCCTCCACTTCCTCTACATGGAGGGGCTGACCGCCCTGACCGTGTGGCTCAACTTCGCCGGGCACGAGTCCCCCCTGCCCTGGATGGCCGCCCTGGCCCTGCTGTACGTCCTCATCTGGGGGGTGCGGTGGATCTTCTGGTGGTTCGAACTGGGCGCCATCCGGGAGAAGCTGGGCCTGACCCGGCGCAAACGGCAAAAAGAGGAGGCGCGGTGAAATGAGGCTGGCCGTCCTCCTGCCCCTGGGCCTGCTGTGTGCGGCGGCGGCCTACGGGCTCGGCTATCTGCTGGTGGCCCGGATCGCGCCGCCGGTGGGACGATTTTTCATCCGGGACGCGATAAAGTTCTTCGGGTTTGAGGCCATGTTCCAACTGGACGGGCCCGCCCATTGGGAAAGGAGCCTTCATGAAAAAGCAGGTCAAGCTGTATAACGTAATCTTCCCCATCTGGGTGTTGATGTTCTATCCCAACCCGCCGGTGATCCTGCTCACCCTGTTCGGCAACCTGGCCATTGACGCGCTGGTGCTGTACCTGACCCTGCGGGCGCTGAAAATCCCGGAGCGGGGACCCGTGATGAAAACGGCCTGGTGGCGGGTGTGGCTCAGCGGCTTCCTCTCCGACGTCATCGGGGCGGCGTGGCTGGCCCTGGGCCTGTTCGGATCGGCGTGGCTGGACGTGGCCCTGGACGCTGGCAACAGCAGTTGGTTCAACGACTTCGCCATGGCCATGACCGTCAATCCATTCCGGCACCCGCTGGCGGTGGTCTGGACGGCAATCGGCGTGGCCGCCGCCGGGGTGTGTATCTACTTCTTCGACAAGCGGGCCCTGAAAAAGTGCGCGGGCCTGGACGGCCGCCAGCGGCACATCGCCGCGCTGACCATGGCCATCGTCACCGCGCCCTGGGTGTTCTTCATCCCCATGTATATCGGATAACTGCCCTCCCCCGGAGCGATCCGGGGGAGTTTTCCGCTTTTCCCTTGCAAAACGGCGGAAAGGTGATATACTAATACCACTGTTGACTGAAACGGAGTGGATATTATGGATCGCGTCACCATCGCGTCCGTCTTTGCCGACCAGGAGCGGCTGGGCGGCCAGACCGTCACCGTCATGGGCTGGGCCCGGACCATCCGGGACATGAAGACCTTCGGCTTCATCGAGCTGAACGACGGTTCCTGCTTCAAAAACCTCCAGGTGGTCATGGACGCGGGCGTCCTGGACAACTACAAGGAGATCGCCGGGCAGAACGTGGGGGCCGCCCTCATCGTCACCGGCGCGGTGGTGCTGACCCCGGAGGCCAAACAGCCTCTGGAGATCAGGGCCGCCTCTATTGAGGTGGAGGGGGTCTCCGCCCCGGACTATCCCCTGCAAAAAAAGCGCCACAGCGTGGAGTTTTTGCGGACCATCCAGCACCTGCGGCCCAGGACCAACCTGTTCTCCGCCGCCTTCCGGGTGCGCTCGGTGGCCGCCCACGCCATCCACTGCTTCTTCCAGGACCGGGGATTCGTGTATATCCACACCCCCATCATCACCGGCTCCGACTGCGAGGGTGCCGGCGAGATGTTCCAGGTGACCACCCTGGACGTGAACGACCCGCCCCGCCTCCCCGACGGGTCGG
>CANQKJ010000127.1 GCA_947624465.1 uncultured Oscillospiraceae bacterium | reverse complement strand
GACAGCAGGGGGAGATCCCCGGTCTCCCCGGCGAGACGGGTGAGACGCCCCAGGCCGGCCCCTTCGAGGACTGGCAGCTGGTCTATCTGTACGACAACTATATGCCCCCCACCATCTCCGACTCCACCTATGAGGAGAACCTGGACCGGCTGGCCTATATCCGGTCCGAGTCCCCCTCCGCCATCAGCATCTACGCCGCCACCTTTGTGGAGAAGGACCGCATCGCCGAACTGATCGCCGGGTATAACGCGGGGGTCAGCGAGGACGACCAGATCACCTACACCGACTATGTGGCCCTGCTGATGAGCTCCATCACCGACATCATCAGCGGCATCAGCTACCTGCTCATCGCCTTCGTGTCCATCTCCCTGATCGTGTCCTCCATCATGATCGGCATCATCACCAACATCTCCGTGCTGGAGCGCACCAAGGAGATCGGCATCCTGCGGGCGGTGGGCGCCTCCAAGCGGGACGTGTCCCGGGTGTTCAACGCCGAGACCTTCATCGTGGGCCTGGCGGCGGGTCTGCTGGGCATCCTGGTGAGCTTCCTGGCCACCTTCCCCATCAACGCCGTCATCCACTCCCTCACCGATCTGGAGGACCTCAACGCCACGCTGCCGGCGGCGGGCGCGGTGGTGCTGGTGTGCATCAGCATGATCCTCACCGTGGTGGCCGGCCTCATCCCCGCCCGGTCCGCCGCAAAGAAGGACCCGGTGGAGGCCCTGCGGAGCGAGTGACCCGCCCAAATCTTCAACAAATCTTAATGCCTCGTTCTTCCCTTTTCTGACCATCTATGGTAAGATGTGACACAGGAGCGTGATTGCATGGTCAAAACAGAGGTCGCTCTTCTGGAGCGGGCCCGGGCGGCGGCCGCCGCCCCTCTCACCCCCTACCGGCTGTTCTGGCTGTTCGCCCTGGCCGCCCTGCTGGGGGATGGGATCGAGGTGGTGTTCTGGCTCGTCACCCGCGGCCAGCTCACCAGCCGCAGCAGCCTGGTGCTGGGTCCCTTCAGCCTAGTGTGGGGCGCGGGCGCGGTGCTGTTCACCCTGATCCTCCGCCCTCTGGCGGAGCGGAGCGGCCTGGCCCTGTTCGCCGCCGGCGCCCTGCTGGGCGGCGGGTTCGAGTACCTTTGCTCCCTGATCCAGCAGTGGGCCTTCGGGGTGGTGTTCTGGTACTACGGCCATCTGCCCCTCAGCCTCAACAGCCATGTGAATCTGATCTTCTGCCTGTTCTGGGGGCTGGCGGCGGTGGCGTGGATGCGGTTCATCCATCCCCTCCTGTGCCTGCTCATCGAGCGCACCCCCAGGGGCCGCGCCCGCCGGCTGACCGCCGCCCTGGCCCTGTTCCTGGTGCTGTCCACCGTGCTCACCACGGCGGCCCTCCACCGGATGGATCTCCGGCAGGAGGGGGTCCCCGCCACCGGCGCGGTGTCCCTATGGCTGGACGAGACCTTCCCCGACCCGTGGCTCCAGGCCCGGTTCCCCAGTATGCACCCGCCGGAGTACTACGGGGAGTGACCTCCCGGCGTCCGGTCCGGCTATATGTCAAAAATTCCGGCCCCGTTGAACGGGGCCGGAATTATTTTGCGTCTCCCCCTTGACAGATTGGTCTACTTGCTGTAAACTGCAATCAGTCGACAAGCTGTAAACCATTCGATCGGGGAGGAAACCGCCATGATCCAATACAAGCTTGGCCCGGTAGAGGCCAGCTTCGCCGCCATCATCTGGGACAACGAACCCCTGACCTCCGCCGAGCTGGTGAAGCTGTGCCAGGAAAAGCTGCGCTGGAAGAAGTCCACCACCTACACCGTCCTGCGGCGGCTGTGCCAGCGGGGCCTGTTTCAAAACGAGAACGGCACGGTGACCTCCCTGGTGAGCCGGGAGGACTTCGCCGCCCGCCAGAGCCGGGAGTTCGTGGACGAGGCCTTCGGCGGCTCCCTGCCCAGATTCCTGGCCGCCTTTTCCGGCGGCAGGGGCCTCACCGGCGAGGAGGCCGCCCAGCTCCAGAAGCTCATCGACCAGAGCCGGGAGGAGGGGTCGAAATGATGGCCCTGCTGGAGGAGCTGTTCCTCGGGACGCTCCGCATAAGCGCCGGGGCCGCCCTGTGCGTCGCGGCGGTGCTGCTCATCCGCCTCCTGCTCCGCAAGGCGCCCAGGGTGTTCTCCTACGCCCTGTGGGCGGTGGTGCTGTTCCGGCTGCTGTGCCCCTTTGTCCCCAAGACGCCCTGGAGCCCCATGCCCTCGGCGGAGATCGTCCCCGTCCCGGACGAGAAATACAGCTACGTGCAGGTCAGCACCGGCATTTCGGCGGTGGACGGGCCGGTCAACGACTACCTGTACCGGCACCCCATCCCCCAGAGGGAGGCGAATGTGGGGCGCTATCCCACCGGGGAACCAATGGTCACGTTCCCCGCAGACGGGGAAGCTCCTCTGACCTGGGTGAGCGTCGGGAGCTTGGTGTGGCTGGCGGGGCTGCTGGCCATGCTGCTGTGGGGCGCGGTCTCCACGCTGCGGCTGCGGTGGAGGCTGCGGGAGGCCGTGAAGCAGGAGGGAGAGCGGGACATCTGGCTGGCGGACCACATCCCCACCGCGTTCCTGTGGGGCGGGCTGTTCCCCAGGATCTATCTGCCCTCCGACCTGCCGGAGAACATCCGGGACTATGTGGTGCGCCATGAGCGCGTCCACGCCGGCCGGGGGGACCACCTGATCCGCCTGGCGGCGTGGCTGGCGCTGGTCATCCACTGGTTTAACCCGCTGGTGTGGCTGGCCTTCTGGCTGGCGGGGCGGGATATGGAGATGTCCTGCGACGAAACGGTGCTGCGGCAGTACAGCCGGGACGTGCGGGCGGACTATTCCGAGGCCCTGCTGCGGCAGTATACCCGGCGGCTGTCGCCGGTGGGCCCCCTGGCCTTCGGGAACGGCGACCCCCAGAGCCGCATCAAAAATGTGCTGAACTACAAAAAGCCGGCGTTTTGGGTAGTCGTTATCGCGCTGGTCGCCGTGGTGGCGGCGGGGCTTCTCCTGTTCACCGGCCGGTCGTTCCCCCGGGCGGAGATACAGCCCAACGGCGAGCGCTTTTTCAACGCCGTCGTCCTGGAGGACAGGGGCGGCAGCCTCCTGGCCGAAGTCAGCGACGGCTTCAACAGCGGCCTGTCCGCCGGCGCGAGGGTCACGGTGACAAAAAGCGTTTTGTCCCCCGGCAATTATCCCGGCGGGGTGAAGGAGGGGGATGCCGTCCGGGTGGTGTTCAACGGCCTGGTGATGGAGACTGACCCGGCCCAGCTCGGCACGGTCTTCGCGGTCTATCTGCTGGATGAAAACGGAGAGGCGGCGCCGAACCGCGGGCCGTAGACTGGCGGAGATCATCCGGGGCGTGGAGGAGTGTACGCCGCCCAGAACTGAATCAGCGCGCAGAGGGGAGCGGCCCGCCGCTCCCCTCTTGTTTTTCCCATCCAAATGCGGTATAATCTCCCCAATTCAACGATGGGAGCGAGATTATGGACTACTTTCACCTGTCGGCCCCGGCGGAGACCGTGGAGCATATCAGCGCCCTGGGTCTGGCCCATCTGGGGGACGGGGTGTTCGAGCTGATGGTGCGCTCCTGGCTGTGCCTCCGGGGCAAGGCCACCAACGACCGGCTCCACAAGGCCGCCGTGGCCTATGTGGCCGCCCCCGCCCAGGCGCGGATGGCCCACGCCGTCCTGCCGCTGCTCACCGAGGAGGAACAGGCGGTGTACCGCCACGGCCGCAACACCCACACCGCCGCCATCCCCAAGGGAGCCACCGCCGGGGAATACCGGGCGGCCACGGCGCTGGAGTGCCTGTTTGGCTGGCTGTATCTGCAAGGGCGGACAGACCGCCTCAATGAGCTGTTCGAGGTGATGATGGAGGGGGAAGCCCATGCCCTTTGACGCCATTTTCATGACCGCGCTGGCGGAGGAGCTGCGGGGCGCCCTCACCGGCGGCAAGGTGGATAAGCTGTACCAGCCCGCCAGAGAGGAAGTCGTCCTCCATATGCGGGCGGGAAAGGAGAACGTCCGCCTGCTGCTCACCGCCAGCCCTGCCCATCCCAGGGCGCAGCTCACCGCCATTCCCCGGGAAAACCCGGAGACGCCCCCCATGTTCTGTATGCTGCTGCGCAAATACTTCTCCGGGGCGCGGCTGCTGGAGATCGTTCAGCCCTCCATGGAGCGGCTGCTGGACTTCAGATTCGAGGCCCTGGACGAGCTGGGGGACCGGGTGGAGCGGCGGCTGGTGCTGGAGTGCATCGGCCGGAAATCCAACCTCATCATGCTGGACGGGGCGGGGCGGATCACCGACTGCCTCCGCCGGGCCGACGGGGACCTGTCCGCCAAGCGGCCCGTCATGCCGGGGCTATACTACCAGCCCCCCGAACCCACCGGCAAGCTGGACCCCACCGCCCTCTCCCCCGACGAGCGGACCGCCTTGGTCCTCTCCCAGGCCCCGGAGACCGATCAGGACAAGTGGCTGCTGGACACCTTCAGCGGCATCTCCCCCCTCATCGCCCGGGAATTGGAGTTCCAAGGAGGCGGCACCAGAGAGGGGCTGGCCCGCCGCCTCACAGAGCTGGCCCAGCGCATCGAAAAGCGGGACTTCACCCCCACCGCCCTGCTGAGGGAGGGCAAGCCCTTCGACTTCACCTTCCAGACGGTGGTGCAGTACGGCCCCGAGGTGGAGCTGCGCCGCTATCCCACCTTCTCCGCCCTGCTGGACGACTTCTATGAGCAGAAGGAGGCCCAGGAGCGGGTGAAGCAGCGGGGGCAGGACTTCATCCGCTCGGTGACCCAGGCCCGGAACCGCACGGCGAAAAAAATCGCCAATCAGGAAGCGGACCTGCAAAAGGCCGGGGACCGGGACAGGCTGCGGGAGTACGGCGATATCATCACCACCAACTTCCACCAGATGAAAAAGGGCCAGACCGTCCTTCGGGCCCAGAACTACTACGACCCGGAGGCCAAAGAAGTGGACATCCCCTTGGACCCGCTTCTCACCCCTCAGCAGAACGCCGCCCGGTACTATAAGGACTACAAGAAGGCCCAGAAGGCGGAGGAGATGCTCACCCTCCAGCTGGAGAAGAACCGGGCGGAGCTGGACTATCTGGACAGCGTTTTGCAGAACATCCGTATGTCCGAGGGGGACCGGGATCTCCAGGAGATCCGCCAGGAGCTGATGGACAACGGCTACCTGAAACAGCAGAAAAAGAAGCTGGCCGCCAAGGGAAAGCAGAAGGCCGTCCACTCCAGGCCCATGGAGTTCCGCTCCACAGCGGGCCTGACCATCCTGGTGGGCAAAAACAACAGCCAGAACGACCGGCTCACCCTGAAAGAGGCCGACAAGCGGGATCTGTGGCTCCATGTGCAGAAGCTCCACGGCTCCCACGTCATCCTGAAAACCGGCGGCGCGGAGCCGGACGAAAAATCCCTCACCGAGGCCGCCATGCTGGCCGCCTGGTTCTCCCAGGGGGCCGAGTCCGGCCAGGTCCCCGTGGACTACACCCCCGTCCGCTATGTGAAAAAGCCCGCCGGGGCCAGGCCGGGCTACGTGATCTACAACACCTATCAGACCATGTACGTCACCCCCGACGGGGAGCTGGCCAAACGGCTCCGGACCGGGCGGAACTGACCAAAGGAGCGTTTTCCATGAATAAGAGCCTGCCCACCGAGGAACTGCGCCGGCTGGCGGAGGAGTTTCTGACTGACCGGGCCCATGTGGGAGACGGGGCCGGCGGCCCCGACATCTTTGGCACCGCCCGGGTCATCGACTGCGACGGCCCCTCCGGCTCCATCCTGTTCGCCTATGACACCAGACCCTGGATGGCCAACGTGCTGGGCACCGTCCACGGCGGGGTCATCGCCACCCTGCTGGACAGCTGCATGGGCATCACCTGCTCCGTCCATGTGATCGGGCCCACCCCCACCGTCACCATGACGGTGAACTATCTGAAGCCCCTGCCGCTGAGCGGCACCGTCCATGTGCGGACCCGGCTGAACCATCTGGGCCGCACCACCGCCCAGGCCATGGCGGAGGTCTTTTTCCCCGGCCGGCCCGACGACACTCTGGTCACCGCCACCGGGGTCTACTCCACCGCGGGGCAGAAACAGATATAATATATAATTAATATATAATATAAATATCCCCCCGCCAAAGCGGGGGGATATTTATTCGCTCTCCCGATGCCGGGAGAAAAAAGGTCAACGGTCCGGGGTATCCTTACTTCAGGCCGTTCTCGTAGGACTCGATCATCTTCTTGACCATCTGGCCGCCGATGGAGCCGGCCTGACGGCTGGTCAGATCGCCATTGTAGCCCTGCTTCAGGTTGACGCCGACCTCCCTTGGTGTACCTACCCCAACTTGAACGGCCCTTTTTCTCCTTTA
>CANQKJ010000126.1 GCA_947624465.1 uncultured Oscillospiraceae bacterium | reverse complement strand
CGGGAAAGCCCGGAAATACGGGCTATACCGACATATAAGAACTTCTAAAGAGATAATCTAAATTCACCATAAATTTTGATATAATATTTTCATACTATTTTCGGAGGTCTCGCCATGTCCACCATTACCCCTTTCCCCACCCCCGACTTGTCCTCCATGGATCGCGACCAGCTCAAAGCGCACCTCCAGATCATCCATGCTCAAATCGCCCAGTTGGACGATGAGGAGCCGGAGGATATGAACAGCGAGGAATACGACGCCTGGGGCGACCGTCGGGAGGAGTTAGAGGACTTGGCTGACGAGATCATGGATCTGCTAGATGAGTTGTGAGAGGGGGGTTGCACACATGATCCGAGATATCATGCGAGATGAAGCCTTCCTCGCACAGAAAGCAGAGCCTGCCACCCTTGGCGACCTTCCCATAGCGCAGGACCTGCTGGACACCCTCGCCGCCAATCAGTCCCGTTGCGTGGGCATGGCGGCCAACATGATCGGCGTGAATAAGCGGATCATCGTATTCGACAATGAGGGCAAGTACATGGTCATGTTCAACCCGGAGATCATCAAGAAATCCGACCCGTATCAGGCCCAGGAGGGCTGTCTGTCCCTGCTGGGTGTTCGCCCGGCTAAACGATGGAAGTCCATCAAAGTAAAATACCAGAACGAGCAGTTTCAGGTGCGGTTTAAGACTTTCACCGGCTGGACGGCACAGATCATCCAGCACGAGGTGGATCACTGCGACGGGATCGTGATTTGATCAGAAAGGGTGTTTTCCCCATGTCGAACCAGGGCATTCCTTTTCGCAATAAAAGATCAATAGAGAGGTAGAGCAGCATGAGCAAAGTAAAGAACAACCCCAAAATCAAAAATCCCCTGATCGTCGGCATCCGCGAGCAGTTGGAGCACCGCGCTCTCTGGATGTACCTTCTGACCGACGAGGCCGCCAAGGAGGGCCTCCCCCGCGAGGAATACGCCCCGGCCGCCATCCGCAGATGCGGCGTATATCAGGGCAATCTGCTCAAAGAAAAGGGCGGCATGGGCAACTCCCTGAAAGGGTTGAAGAAAGCCCTGTTCGGGTTCTTCGCCCAGAAGGTGTTCGAGATGAAGATCCTCCGCTGTGACGACGACCACCTGGACATCGACTTTCACTACTGTCCGCTGGTAAAGGCGTGGCAGAAGCAGGGCTGCAGTGACGAGGAGATCGCCACCCTCTGCGACCACGCCATGTGCGGCGACCGGGGCATCGGCTCCTGCTTCGGCGTGGAGCTGGACTTACCCCAGACCATCGCCAAAGGCGCCGACACCTGCCAGCTGCGATACATAAGGCGCTGACGCCCATTTGAATCAGAAACCGAGGAGGCGGCTTCCATGCCCTTTGAGATCATCCGCGGCGACGTCACCGAGCTGAAGGTGGACGCCATCGTCAACGCGGCCAACCCCAAGCCGGTGGTTGGCTGGGGCGTGGACGCCGGTATCCACCAGAAGGCAGGCCCCAAACTGCTGGCCGCCCGTGAGAAGATCGGAGCCATTCCAGTGGGGCAGGCCGCCGTCACACCGGGATTTGACCTGCCCTCCAAGTATGTCATCCACGCGGTGGGGCCTGTATGGGTGGACGGCACTCACGGTGAGGCCGCCCTGCTCCGTCAGACCTACGACTGTGCCCTTGCGGCGGCGGCAAAAAAGAAGTGCAAGTCTGTGGCCTTCCCCCTGCTGTCCTCCGGCAACTACGGGTTCCCTAAGGATGTTGCTCTCCAGACCGCCGTGGCCGCGTTCAGCGCGTTCCTGATGGATCACGATATCAGCATCACCTTGGCGGTGTTTGACAAAGCCGCTTTCGACTTGTCCGGCAAGCTGTTCGCCTCGGTGCGGAGTTACATAGACGAGCACTACATCCAGTCCAAGCTGTGGGACGAATACGGCGGCGCATCAGATGGCACCCTCACAGTGGAGGAAGGCAAACTGCTCCTCCGGCAGATGGAGCGGCAGCGCCAACTCCGTGCTAAGCGGGTGGAGGCAATGCCCGATGTGGCTCCTATGGCTGCTCCTCCCATCTCTGCCAACATTCTGCCCTCGGCCTCCGCTCCGGCTCACGCCAAAAAGGCAAAACTCACCGGCGCACAGCCCTCTCTGGAGGAGTTGTTGAAGCAGACCGACGCCAGCTTCTCCGAGACGCTGCTGAAGCTCATTGACCGCACCGGCAAGAAGGACTCGGACATTTACAAGAAAGCCAATATCGACCGCAAGCTGTTCTCCAAGATCCATAACAACCCCGCCTATAAGCCTACCAAACCCACCGCGCTGGCCTTTGCCATCGCGCTGGAGCTGAGTCTGGAGGAGACCCGTGACTTCATCGGCCGGGCGGGCTTCGCCCTCACCCATAGCAGCAAGTTTGACATCATCGTGGAGTATTTCATCGTCAACCGCAACTACGATGTGTTCGCCATCAACGAGGCGCTGTTCGCCTTCGACCAGCCGCTGATCGGTGGAAACGCCGCGTAAGGGGGAGAATCCATGCGAATCATCATCTCCCCTGCCAAGAAAATGAATGTGGATGTGGACGGCCTCCCACCCGAGGGGACGCCTCAGTTCATTGACCGCACCCGGCGGCTGATGGAAGCCCTACAGTCCATGTCCCCCAGGGAATTGCAATCCCTCTGGAAGTGCAATGACGCCATCGCCAAGCTGAATCTGGAGCGGCTGGCGCACATGGAGCTGGACCGTCGGCTCACCCCCGCCGTCTTCTCCTATGAGGGCATCCAGTACCAGTACATGGCCTCCACCGTATTCGAGACGGCACAGTTCGACTACATCCGGGAGCATCTGCGTATCCTGTCCGGCTTCTACGGTCTGCTCCGCCCCTTTGACGGCGTGACCCCCTACCGGCTGGAGATGCAAGCCAAACTCGCGGTGAACGGACATAAAGACTTGTACGGCTTCTGGGACGATTCTCTCGCAAGCCAGCTTGCCGCTGAGACCGATTTGGTACTCGACCTGGCCTCCAAGGAGTACAGCAAGGCGGTGGAGCCCCAGCTGCCCGCCTCGGTGCGCTTTTTGACCTGCACCTTTGGCGAGTTGAAAGGGGACAAGCTCATCGAAAAGGGCACCACGTGCAAGATGGCCCGCGGGCAGATGGTGCGCTGGCTGGCGGAGAACAACGTCACCGCCCCGGAGGACATCAAACGTTTCGCCGGCCTGGGCTATCGGTATGCGCCGGAGCGCTCCACGGAAAACAACTATGTTTTTATCAAGGGAGGTAAAAAATATGAAGGAAATTTATCTGGCAGGCGGATGCTTCTGGGGCGTCCAGAAGTACTTTGACCAGTTTGACGGCGTCATGCTCACCGAAGTTGGCTATGCCAACGGACCGGACAGTGCCCCAAGCTACCAGGATGTCTGCAACTCCAGCGGCCACGCAGAGACGGTCCGTGTGGGCTATGACGAGAAAAGAATCACGTTGACCCGCTTATTGGACTTTTATTTCATGGTGATCGACCCGGTATCCGTCAACCGACAG
This sequence comes from uncultured Oscillospiraceae bacterium, assembly GCA_947624465.1. Classification (GTDB taxonomy): domain Bacteria; phylum Bacillota; class Clostridia; order Oscillospirales; family Oscillospiraceae; genus Enterenecus. The sequence goes on along the minus strand of CANQKJ010000126.1, from coordinate 2,922 downwards.
GGCAATGACACCGGTGTGCAATACCGCACAGGCATCTACTACACAGATGAGAGTCAGCTTGAGGAGATCCGGGCTGTGTATAACCGAGAGCAGGCAAAGGCAGGACAGCCGCTGGCCGTGGAGGTCATGCCGCTCAAGAACTTCTTTTCCGCCGAGGAATACCACCAGAAGTATCTTGACAAGAATCCCGGAGGATATTGCCATATTCCGAAGAAAATGTTTGAACTTGGGAATGCTGACGCATAGTGCGCGACAAGTGAATTACCAATTTAGTTCCCGTCTGTAGAACCGATAAGAGAGAGGATATAATTCTAATGATGAACATTGACGCCGGCATTAATAAGTACCATGATACGGCCAACGCCGTCCTGGTAGACGTCCGCAATGAGGACGAATTTGCGGAGGGCCACATCCCGGGCAGCGAGAATGTACCGTTGGGCAAACTGGGTATGGATATCTACGACGTTGTTCCTGATCTGGGCACACCGGTGTTCCTCTATTGCCGGAGCGGCAACAGGAGCGCGCAGGCCGCGGCCGTACTCTCTGAACTGGGATATGAGCACATCACCAATATAGGCGGCATCATGAACTACCAGGGAGAATTGGAGAAATAGAGATGGCTGAAATCATCGCGAGAAGACAATTTGCGCCCCTGTACATATGGTTGGACATCGCCTTTTTACTTGTGTTCATGGTGCTGTTGCTGTGGAAAAAGAAGTATATGACGGTCCTCGTCGGCTTCATCATGGGGATCGTCTATATGCTGGTCGATTACGGCATCTTTCACCTGCTGCTGAATACCCGGACGATCTCCGAGGGGCACAGCCTGTTTTGGGTGCTGTTATGGATGTCCATGAGCTACGGTTTTACGAATTTTACATGGATCTGGCTATGGATATCCAAGGATCGGCGTTTGTTTGAATGGTCGCTTTTGATCTTGACCTGGTGGTTCTGCTGTCCTCTCATCACACAGACTTTTGCGGGCGACGCCGAGCCGATCATTATACAGCGCACGACAGGCTCCTACCACGGCTATATGGCGCTGATCCTTTTCGTGGGATACCTGGGGCTGATCGTATATAACCTCTACCAGAAAAACGAAAAGAGAAGAATCCATATCCCGTGGCTTTTGGCGATCGGGATCCTTGTCCAGTTCGGCTGGGAGGCCGGGCTGCTGCTCGGCGGGATCCGCAGCGCAGGATTTGAGAGCGTCGGCGCCAAGGTTCTGCCCCTTGTGATCAATTCGCTCCTTGAAACAAATCTGGGAATGCCGTATGTGTTCTGCATTTATATCGCCTATTCCAGCAGATTCACCGAGCAGTTTAAGCGGCGTGAGAAAGTGTCCTTTACAGAGCGGATTGAGGAATGGAACGGTGAGCGAGTGAACGCAGTTTCAAAGTGAGACAGGCACGTATGGGCCCGCTTCTGCGTATCTGGGGCTGTATGTTCTCGGTGAAGCCATCGAGGGAGCAGATCTGATTGGAAATTTGAGTGGAACCATTCAGGTGACCGCAAGGAGGACTGATTAAAATGGCAGACAAAATGGAACTTATCAGACAGCGTCACAGCGTGCGGCAGTATCAAGACAAGAAGATTCCGGCAGACATCCGGGAACAGCTCGACGCTTTTGCGTCTGAACTGAACAGCAAAGGAGATCTGCATATCCAGATCCTTTATGACGAGCCGGAGTGCTTCAATACCCGTATGGCGCATTATGGGAAGTTCGAGAATGCGGACAATTACATCGCCATGGTTGGAAAGAAATCGCCGGATCTGGAGGAACGGTGCGGCTACTTTGGAGAACAGCTTGTGCTGAAGGCGCAGGAACTGGGGCTGAACACCTGCTGGGTCGCACTCACCCACGGCAAGAGCAAGGCTGCGGTTGCGCCTGATGAAAAGGAAGCAATCATCATTTCCCTCGGTTACGGCAAAACACAGGGCAACTCACGAAAGAGCAAGATGTCCTCCGAGGTGAGCAACCTCACCAGCAATTCGCCGGAGTGGTTTAAGAAAGGCATAGAGGCGGCTCTTTTAGCCCCGACCGCCACCAATCAGCAGAAATTCAAATTTGAACTGAGCGGCAGCAATTCCGTCTCAGTCAAGGCCGGTTTGGTGGGCGTATGCTTGAAGATCGACCTCGGCATCGTAAAATGCCACTTTGAGTTCGGCGCGGAAAAGCAAAATTTCCAGTGGAAATAACGCCGTGGTTAGATGAGTTTGTGGAACGCTATACGGCGTTTGAGAGCTAAGTTAATACAGCTTGCCAAGAAATTAAAAATGTCGCCCCACAGGCGACCACGACCCCCTTTGTTTTTGTTATGCTTAGGCCACAACAAACAAAGGAGGTCATTTCAATGACAGAACTGGTATTCATTTTGGACCGCAGCGGCTCCATGGGCGGGCTGGAGAGCGACACCATCGGCGGCTTCAACTCCATGCTGGAAAAGCAGAAGAAGGAGTCCGACAAGTGCCTGGTGTCCACCGTCCTCTTTGATGGCCGGCGCGAGGTCATCCACGACCGCATCCCGCTGGAGCAGGTCCCCGCCCTGACGGACAAGGAGTACTATGTCCGGGGCTGCACCGCTCTGCTGGACGCGGTGGGCGGCGCCATCCACCACATCGGCAACGTCCACAAGTACGCGCGGCCGGAGGACCGCCCCGAGCGCACCCTGTTCGTCATCACCACCGACGGGCTGGAGAACGCCAGCCGGGAGTACGACTACGCCCGCGTCAAGGCCATGATCGAACGGCAGAAGGAGAAGTACGGCTGGGAGTTCCTGTTCCTGGGCGCCAACATCGACGCGGCCAAGGAGGCCGCCCGCTTCGGCATCAGTGCGGACCGAGCGGTGCGCTTCCATTCCGACCACGTTGGCACCGCCCTGAACTATGAAGTCATCAGCGAGACGGTGTCCTGCTTCCGCA
>CANQKJ010000125.1 GCA_947624465.1 uncultured Oscillospiraceae bacterium | reverse complement strand
TCCCCGTTGGCCTTCTGGTAGTGCCTCGCCTCCGGCGCGGGCAGTTCCACCGTTGGGAAGCTGCTCCAGTCACAGGTCGGCGTGGGCAGAGGGGGCAGCGGGCTGCTGGAGAAGGCGTTGTTGTCCCAGTGCCTAACATCGGTGACGGTATATAGGGTGCCGTCATCACAGGGGATCACGTCGCCCACCTTGGGGACGTACTGGCTACCGTCCGTCGGCAGAGTCACGGTGCCACTGTGCTTTGGTTCCTCTGGCGCCACGCCGGTGTAGGGCTTGTCCGTCTCGATCTGGACGGTGCCGTCCCAGTAGACATTGAAGTCCACCTTGGCCCTGATGTCCCGGAGCCGGACGTAGTTCTCGTCGTTGATCATGTACGCGGTGAGTTCCGTCCGCTGGCCGTCGATGTAGACGGCGCAGTTGCTTCGGGTAGCGGTGAGCCGTGCAACGGCTGCCTGGGCTCCGCCGGTGAGCGTCACCCCGGCCAGGATGCCAGTGAACACGAGTAGCAGATTCCTGATACGGTTTTTCATTGGATTGACCTCCTCTGGTATTGTTTTGGCGCTTTTGCAACACAAACATACCGAATAAGACGAGGGAAGTCTATGAGACTGTCCGAAAACACATGGTTTGGAGCTGTAGAAAAAAGCGCATCCAAATTGTCGATAACCAACAATCGGGATGCGGCATCAATATTGAGTTTCATGAGCAGTATGGACAACAAAAAAGGACCCTTTTCAGGCCCTGATCAACTCTATCAATCCAGTTGTTCCAAGAAGATTTATTACCCGCCTGAAATTATACGCAAGAAAAGAAAGCCCGGTCTCTGCCGCTGCTTTAACCTTGCCTTTGGTTAATAAGTAGCTTGCCCCGTGCCATCTCTTTACTGTTCCATATGGATGCTCTACAATGGCGCTGCGTTTTCGGAGATGCCGTTGGTTTGGATAGAACCGAAGTATCACGCTTTCTTCCCACGGGCCTTCTCCCGAAGGAGCCTCTATCTTCCTAAATGAAAGATTTGTCCTGCGTGTAATCAACCCGCAAGCGGCCCTTTGGTAAAACGTTTCTGGCTTTCTGATTTCACCTTCTTTGAAGGAAACCGTTCTGGTTTGAGCAAGTGTGCATCTGTTATTGCATTTCTTGCAAGCAACAAGTCTGCGGTAGCGGCGAGCGCCGGTGGCTTTCTCCCTGGTGTGCTTCTGTGACCCATCATAGAGAAGCGTTTGCCCCATTGGACAGATCACTGTATCAGCTTCAATATCTCGCTCAAAATAGTCCTGGAGCGGTGGCTGCCATTCAATGAAGACTCTCTCTCGATCCAACCCGCCCATTGCCTTCATTTCCGCGAGAGATACCACCTCGCCCGTTTCTTTATGCATATATAGTGATGACCCCGCCGGACGGTGCTTGTGTAATGTCATTTCTAAATCATCTCGTTGAAGAACACGAGGCAGGGTCCCCGCGGAAACGCATCGCATGAGCACTTCGGGGTCTTTTGATAGCAACATCTCCTCAGTAATTACATCGTCTGTCTTCCGAAACCTGAAAATCCTGCATCTCTCGCCCCTGTTTGGATGCGTTGTGGGGGTATCACCGTTGAGAAGACATTTCCATATTTCGTTCGTGCTGCTGTAACCCTTATCCGCGATCCCCTCAATATTCTCCACTTCCAACGCGGTTTTTGCGCCGGTTATCCCGGCTTCAAGAAGATTCAAGTCAACACATTCATCCGTTACATCATAGTGGACGATGATATGGTTTTCAGTTTCTACCGCTGTCTGAACATTATAGCAGGGACCTATACCGTGGTTGGACTTCATGACCCGGCATTCGGGATCTGTCGCGCAGACTTGATTCTCTTCGCCGGCTTCTATCTGCGCCTGCGCGTTTTTGAGCTGGCACTTCCGCCGATCCAGATAATTAAGAACTCCGGCAATATCTTCTTTGTTCAATTCTCCTGGTTTGGCCTCCCGCTCATCGTACTCGTCGAGCGCCTTCATATAGCGCTCGACCTTATCTTCGATTTCTTTGATCATCTTAGATACATTGCCGCTGAGATAACATTTGCTGCGTTTACGGCCTTGATCTTTGTCCCATCGATCACTACTGACTTGCGTGATAGCAGCCCCGCGCGATTACAAAGCTTCACAAATGCCGTGAATACTGCTTTGATCGCTTTCGCGTTGTCCTTCCTAAAATCAGCAATGCACCGAAAATCAGGAACCACAGTCCTCAGCAGCCACATCACCTCTACATTTCGCCCTGCCTCCTTTTGCAGGCGGCGTGATGAGCGGATATGATTCAGATATCCGTACATATATAGCTTCAACATATCACGGGGGTCATATCCGGGCCGCCCTTCCCTGGCCGGCTCAGTTTTGAACCCCATCGAACCCATGTCAAGAGAATCGATGAATATGTCGATTGCGCGCACCTCATTGTTTTCATCGACATAATCATCGAGGGTGTTTGGAAGAAAAACAAGTTGATTGCGATCCGCACCTTGAATATATCCCATTTGCGCACCCTCCGCTGTGTTTTTGATACAATTATTCTATCATGTCTTGCGCCCAATTACCACCGCCTCTCGATGTTTTCGGACAGTCTCCTATCAGAACCTTGTTGACAAAAGGGAGAAAAAAAGGGCGGGAAATACAGCAAATCACCGAGCCCTTTTCTTTGATCAGGCGGGTCATTTTTTAACCCTCACATGGACATCGTCGGCCCCTGGTGCTCCTCATGGTCGTCTGCCTTGTGCCCCATGGCAATCTTCTTTTCTCTGATCCTCTGCCGCAGCTTGCGGTCGATCTGTGGCCGCATGGACGTGGAGTCGTGAGGCATTGGCGCCGCCCGGAAGGTCTGAGCGATGTTGTGGAGCAATCGGGTGACAGACAGCATCACGGACGGCTTTCCCATGCTGTCCCAGCGGTCCAGGAAGAACCGCGCGTACTCGTTCCCCTGGGCGGCGGACACCGTCAGCCAGTACCGGGCCTCCTCCCGGTCCTGGGGCACCTCCTGGCCCATCAGGTACAGCTTGCCGAGGACATACTGCGCGTACTGGTTCCCAGCCTCGGCGGAGGCGGTCAGATATTCCACCGCCCGCTCCACGTCCTTTGGAACCTCTTTTCCGGCGAGGTACATCTTCCCCAGCCGGTAGGCGGCGTACTGATTGCCCTGGGCCGAGGCTCTCTCATACCACTTGATCGCCTCCGTGATCTGCCCCCGCTCCTGGAGCAGTTTGCCCAGGGCGTACTGGGAGAAGTCGTTCCCGGCGTCGGCAGAGCGTTTGAACCACGCCGCCGCCGTTTCGTCGTCCGGGACGACGCCCAGTCCGTCCCGCCAGCACTTCCCCAGCTGATGGGCCGCCACCGTCAGGCCCTCGTCCCAGAGAACTTCCAGCGTGCGGACCGCTTCCTCTTTCTCAGACCATCGGGCGTCGTCGTCACTGAGGACGGCCTTGGCCTCCTGGTAGGCCATGAGCAGTTCCCATTTCGTCTGCGGCGCGGCGTACTCCTCCCTGTCAGATCCGTCCCGCTGGTCACGGTCCTCGAAGGTGAACGTCCCCAGCCGGATGTTCTCAGCCTCCTGGACGATCATGTTCTTGATGGAACGGAATTCCTTCCGCTCAGACAGCGGTGGCCGCTGCCGGTCCTTCTCCGAGTAGTAATCCTCTATCTCACACTGGAGATCCCACCAGACCTGATAGCACTTGTTTACCACCGGCAGGCGCTCCAGCTCGTCCACGATCTCATCCACGGCCTTCTTCACCCGTTTGGGAAGATAGCCGTATTTCTTTTTGCCCGTCACAGATTCCAGTTGCGAGACCAGGACATCCATCTTTTCCTCCGCCGCCGGACAGTCGCAGACGCCCTCCTTCATCTGCCGGATCAGCTCTCTCATGGCGCGTCTGATCTCCCGCACCAGCTCATCTCTGGACGCGGACTTCTGCTCATAGGTGTGGAGCATTTCCTGCTTGAAGATGTCGTTGACGAGGACGGACTTGATCATGCGTATGCCCTCTCTGCTCAGGTACGCCTGCCCCGGCCTGGCGGACCACGCCATCATGTGGACGTGAGGATGGTCCCCCTCGTCGTGGAAGGCGGCATACCATCGGAAGTCCTTGGGCGGGATGTGCATGGCGGCGGCGATGTCGTTGCGGTGAGCCAGCAGGAGGTTCCGCCACTGCCGCGCGTGGTCGAAGCCCAGCCTGGCGGCGTCCTCCCGTTTCAGTGAGATGATGTGGGTCCAGATGTTGCCGGGATACTCGTTCACCTCCGCAATGGCTTTCTCCAGATCGATATCCTCCTCGTCACCGAACAATCCGTGGGAACGGGGGCGGCCCGCCATGTACTCCATGTAGCCGGAGGGCAGCAGCTCCACCCCGTCCCGTGTCCCGATGTACTTAACATAGCCTCCCCTGCCTCCGCCTTTGAGGTAGGGGCTCTTCACGATCAGTCTTGCCACGAGTCGTCCTCGCTTTCATCGTACCGCTCCCGCGCCTTCCGCTCAAAGGTCAGGTGGCCGCCGGTGGCCCGCACATTTTTCACGCTGTCCACCCGGATCTCGCTGAGGTAGTCCGGGTCGATCTTCAGATAGTCCAGCAGGACGGAGAGACCCATGTCATGCTCCACCGCCAGCTTATAGAGGAGCTTGGCCATCCTGTCCTCGAACATTCCCAGCCGCCCATCGACGGCGGACTGGAGCGCGGCGGGGAGCAGTTCGTTCTGCTCCGCCTCCAGCAGATCCAGGCGGCGGGTGATGGCGCGCTCGATGAATTCGTTCTTGCTTCGGCTGCCGTCCAGCCGGTAGTCCCGGTCCAGCCGGTACTCCGTCACCGGGGACAGGCGAACGGTCATTTTGTGTGTATTTTCCATTTCGTCGAAAAATCCCTCCAAAATCGTGTATTGGCGCTCTGGAAGCGCCGGTTTTTCTAAGGCCGGGGCGGGCTGTGAGGTCATATGGCTTTCCACCCCTCTGAAATGAGGTCACCTCACGCCCTGGGGAACTGCCCGCACTGCGGGCAGAAGTGACCGGAGGGTCGCCGTTGGCGGCGGCACTCCTTTATCCTGCTTTTGTTCTCACCGCCCTAAAAAACGCCCGTATCCTCGGGGAGAGGGGGCAGTTGCGCCATTGACTTACGGGCCTCATATCGGGCGGTGTCCTGCGAGAGCCGTTCCAGGTCCCGCCGGAGCTTATCATTGATAGCTCCCTGGATGGGGAGGACCCTGTAGTGGAGTTTGCCGTTGTACTTGCTGCCGTCGTGCATATAGATGTGGGTGCGCTCCACCTCGATGAGCCCGGCCTCCACCAGCTCGGTCACGTATTTCGCCACCGTGTTCTTGGACATCCGCAGCGCCTTGCCGATCTCCTTGTAGCCCAGCACGATGGAGTAGTCCCTGCGGTTCTCCATCCGCATGAGGAAGGCGTAGAGCGCGATGGCGTTGGCGGACAGTCCCAAACCGAACAGCTCGTTGGGCAGCGGGAAGTAGTTTTTGATGGGATCGCGCTTGGGATAGGGATAGTACTTTCTCATTCGCCGCCTCCCGTGTGCTTCTCCACCCAGCGGATGAAATCTTCCTTGGGTACCTCGTCGTCACAAGCTCCATATCCCTCGCCCCGCCGCAGGCGGCAGGGCTCGCTCATTCCGCTGTTCCTCCTCTCCCCACGAAAACGCTTTGCGTTTTTGTGGGGGCCCCGTTTTGCGTTTTCGTCGTAGGTCTTGTAGACAGATTCTTTCATGTTGATTTGCTCCTTTTCAGTTTTTGTTTTGGGTCGAGGTTTTTTTAGTCGGCGCTCAGTTATTCATAGGACATCACTCCTTTGAGAGTTAGGGATACCGCTCCCACGAAAATGTGGGAGCGGTATCCTTGTTGCCATCTCATCAGTTTTGTGATATCCTATGATCACCTTCGGAGGTGATCCCGTGAGCTATCGGATCTATCAGCTGTCCGCCAGAGCGATGACCTGCTACGCCAGAGAGACGGACGGCGTCTACACATATCACCTGAGCCGCGCCGCCACTGAGTGGTGCCGGGTATTCGGCGCGCGCCACGAGCAGGACAGCAATGCGTTGTTCTTCCAGATCATGTGCGTCCTCCGCGGCGAGGACTATCAGGAGGAGAGCGGCCGGCTCATCGAGGATCTGGCGGATGTGATCTTCTATATGGACTTCTCAGCTATCTTTGACCGCAATACCACGCCGAAGCACCTGGAGCGCCAGAGGAAGGCGGAGGACATGTTTCGGCCGGAGGGCGTGTGGCTGGACTTCGGAGACGGGGAACGGCAGTACCTGGCCTTCGAGCGGTCCGGCAGCATGAGCCGGCAGGCGCAGCTGTCCTTCCTCCGGGCGGACGTGTACGACGCCGTGCGCCGCCGCATCCAGATGGACATGACCATCCGGGACTGCCAGCTCAGCAAGCTCTACGCCTACAACGGCCTGAT
>CANQKJ010000124.1 GCA_947624465.1 uncultured Oscillospiraceae bacterium | reverse complement strand
TGCGGCACCTCCGGCTTCCTCATCACCGCGGGACAGTATTTGCGGGAGAAGTACAAGGGCGAGATACTCTTTGACCGCCAGAAAAAGGATCACTACATGAACCACATGTTCACCGGCTACGACATGGACCGCACCATGCTCCGCATCGGCGCCATGAACATGATGACCCACGGGGTGGACAACCCCTTCATCGAGTACCGGGACAGCCTGTCCGACCAGAACACCGACCGGGACAAGTACTCCATCATCCTGGCCAATCCCCCCTTCAAGGGCAGCCTGGACGCCGACACCGTCTCCGCCGACCTGCTGAAGGTCTGCAAGACGAAAAAGACCGAGCTGCTGTTCCTGGCCCTGTTCCTGCGGATGCTCAAGGTGGGCGGCCGCTGCGCCTGCATCGTCCCCGACGGGGTGCTGTTCGGCTCCTCCGCCGCCCATAAGGCCATCCGCAGGGAGCTCATCGACGGCAACCGCCTGGAGGCCGTCATCTCCATGCCCTCCGGCGTGTTCAAGCCCTACGCCGGGGTGTCCACCGGCGTGCTGGTGTTCACCAAGACCGGCCACGGCGGCACCGACAACGTGTGGTTCTACGATATGCGCGCCGACGGCTTCTCCCTGGACGACAAGCGCGCCCCCGTGGCGGAGAACGACATCCCCGACATCGTGGCCCGGTTCCGGGACCGGGAGGCGGAAAAAGCCCGCGCCCGCACGGAGCAGTCCTTCCTGGTGCCCCGGGAGGAGATCGTGGCCAACGGGTACGACCTGTCCATCAACAAGTACAAGAAGACCGAGTACACGCCGGTGGAGTACCCGCCCACCAGCGAGATTCTGGCGGAGCTGAAAGAGATCGAGGCGGAGATCAGCCGGGGGCTGGAGGAATTGGAGGGGATGGTGTGAAAGTAAAACTTTGTGAAGCCTTTGATCTCCAGATGGGGAAAACACCGTCAAGGAATGAACTGTCCTTTTGGAATGGAAACCATAAATGGATTTCAATAAGTGATTTAACCCAAGCAGATAAGTACATCGTAGATACAAAAGAATGTATATCAGACGAAGGCATTATTAAGAGTGGTATAAAACTCGTTCCAAAGAACACTGTTGTTATGAGTTTTAAGCTTACTATTGGAAAAGCTGCCATTACAGCGGAAGATATGTACACAAACGAAGCAATTATGGCGTTCATTGACAAGAGAAAGTACCAAATCGACCCAAACTATTTGTACTATCTCTTCACTGGAATGGATTGGTCAGAAGGGACTAACAAGGCAGTAATGGGATTAACTCTAAATAAAGCCACCCTATCGCAAAAGGAAATATCCATTCCTTCAATAGAGCAGCAAATGCGCATCATAACTGTATTGGATAAAATCAGCGACCTCATCGCCCTGCGAAAACAGCAGCTTGCCAAGCTGGACGAGTTGGTTATAGCGCGGTTCGTGGAGATGTTTGGGGACCCGGTTATCAATCCTTATGGGTTTAAAACTGCCTCACTTTCACAAATTGCAGAGTATTATAATGGTCTAACATATAAACCTGAGGACGTTCAAGAAAATGGGGTAATTGTCCTTAGGTCCAGTAATATCCAAAACAGCCAGCTTGATTTCAGAGATACTGTTCGGGTGAATTGCGAAATACGAGATAAGTTTTTCGTCCATGATAATGATATTTTAATGTGTTCAAGGAACGGAAGTGCTAAACTTGTTGGAAAGGTCGCTCTGATAAGAGACATAAATGAGCCTATGAGCTTTGGCGCTTTTATGATGATCATACGAAGCCCATACTATTCTTATCTAATGACATACTTTCAAATGGACTCCTTCAGACGGCAAATAAGAACAGGAGCAACAACAACCATAAATCAGATTACAGGTCATATGCTTGATGCTGTACAAGTGCCAATACCAGATTTTCAAAAATCAGAACAGTTTTCAAGTTTTTTTGCCCAAGTCGAAAAATGCAAGTTGACAGTAAGGCAGGGATTGGATAAACTGGTAGCAATAAGAAAAGCGCTGATGCAGGAGTATTTCGCAACTAATATCAAAATGGGAGAGAACTAAAATATGGATAAAGCAGCTGTCATTAATTTACTTAAATCCAAAGGTTACACTATTATTTCAGATGAACGAATGAAAAATGGATATGCGGATACTGTACGAGTTTCAAATGGCTGTATAATCAATTTATATGATAGCGGAAAAATTGTATGCCAGGGGAAAAACTCGGATGAGATTAAATCTATAATTAATAATCCATGTGAAGTTCCTAAAACTCGGAATGTATTTGTTGTATACGGTCATGACCAAGTAGCCCGGACGCAGTTAGAAGCAATGTTGCGCCGTTGGGATTTAAATCCATTAATTTTGGACCAACTCGAATCATCTGGAAACACCATTATCGAAAAGCTGGAAGAGTATATTCCAAAAGCACAATTTGGGATTGTACTAGCTACTCCTGATGATATTGGTTATTCTAAAGATAACGAAGGAACTAAGAAATTTCGTGTGCGACAAAATGTTGTATTAGAAATGGGAATGCTGTTATCTCGACTCGGAAGATCAAAGGTTGCAATTCTGTTGAAAAACATCGACAATATGGAAAAACCCTCCGATATTCAAGGGCTAATCTATATTCCTTTTACTTCAGATGTAAAAGAAACAACTATTGATTTGGTCAAAGAGATGAATAAAAACGGCTATAGTATAGATATAGCAAAATTATAAGTCGGCAAACTTTTCTACATCCCACTTAAAGAACTAACAGGTGACCCCTCCATGTCCAACTTCTCCTTCCTCCAATCCAACGCGGACTTCTCCCCCTTCGCCGCCCCGGCGGCGGCCGCGGAGCAGATCCTGCACATCGACCCGGCGGCCTGCGTCCTCAACTGCCGCCGGGCGATGGAGTGCGCCGTGAAATGGATGTACTCGGTGGACGGAGAGCTGGTCAAGCCCTACGACGACCGGCTGGCCGCGCTGATGGACAACGAAACCTTCCGGGACATCGTGGGCCCCGACCTGTGGGAGCGGATGAAGCTGATCCGGGTGCTGGGCAACAGCGCCGCCCACACGGGGAAGAAGATCACCGGGGAACAGGCCATGCTGTGCCTGGAAAATCTGTATTACTATCTGGATTTCGTGGCCTGCTGCTACGGCGGCGAGGATTTTACATACACACCGGGGGAGTTCGACCCCGCGCTGGTGCGCGCCCAGGCCGCGCCCCCTCCCGCCCCGGCGCCCGACGTGGACCTGGACAGGCTCATGGCGGAAAACGCGGCGCTCCGGGAGGAGCTGACCGCCCGCCGGGCGGCCCAGCGGCAGAACTACGTCCCCAGGCCGCTGGACCTGTCCGAGTACGCCACCCGGAAGATCTACATCGACGCCATGCTGCTGGACGCCGGCTGGACCGAGGGCCGGGACTGGCTGAACGAGGTGGAGCTGCCCGGGATGCCCAACGCGGGCGGGGTGGGCTACGCGGACTACGTCCTCTATGACGACGCCCACCGGCCCCTGGCGGTGGTGGAGGCCAAGCGGGCCTGCGCCGACGTGAGCCGGGGCCGCCAGCAGGCCAAGCTCTACGCCGACCTGCTGGAGAAGCAGAGCGGCCGCCGCCCGGTGATCTTCCTCACCAACGGCTTCGAGACCCGCATCGACGACGGGCGCTATCCCGAGCGGAAGGTGGCCGCCATCTGGTCCAAGCGGGACCTGGAGAAGTGGTTCAACCTCCAGTCCATGCGCACCAGCCTGAAAAACGTCATGGTGGACCGGCACATCGCCGGGCGCTGGTATCAGGAGGGGGCGGTCAAGGCGGTGTGCGCCGCCTTCGGGGAGAAGAACCGCCGGAAGGCCCTGCTGGTCATGGCCACCGGCTCGGGCAAGACCCGCACCGCCGCCGCCCTGTGCAAGGTGCTGCTGGACCACGGCTGGGTGCGGAACATCCTGTTCCTGGCCGACCGCAACTCCCTGGTCACCCAGGCCAAGCGGGCCTTCGTGAATCTGCTGCCCGACCTGTCCATCACCAATCTGTGCGAGGAGAGGGACAGCGACGACGCCCACTGCGTGTTCTCCACCTACCAGACCATGATGAACCGCATCGACACCGCCCGGGACCAGGAGGGCAAGGTGTTCACCTGCGGCCACTTCGATCTGGTGATCTGCGACGAGGCCCACCGCTCCATCTACAACAAGTATCAGGACATCTTCACCTGGTTCGACGCGCCCCTGGTGGGCCTCACCGCCACCCCAAAGGACGAGATCGACAAGAATACTTACGAGATCTTCGAGCTGGAGAGCGGCGTGCCCACCTACGGCTACGACCTGGCCCAGGCGGTGAAGGACGGCTATCTGGTGGACTTTCTGTCAGTGGAGACGCGGCTGAAATTCATCGAGCAGGGCATCGTCTACGACGAGCTGTCCGAGGCGGACAAGGCCGCCTACGAGGAGACCTTCAGCCGGGACGGCGAGATGCCGGACAGCATCAGCTCCTCCGCCCTGAACGAGTGGCTGTTCAACGGGGACACCATCCGGGAGGTCCTCCGGGTCCTCATGGACAACGGCCTGAAAATCGACTACGGCGGCAAGATCGGCAAGACCATCATCTTCGCCAAGAACCATGCCCACGCGGAAAAGATCCTGGAGGTGTTCCATCAGGAATACTCCCATCTGCCCGGCTATGCCCAGGTCATCGACAACTATCTGAACTACGCCCAGAGCGCCATCGATGAGTTCTCCGACCCGAAAAAGCTGCCCCAGATCGCCATCTCGGTGGATATGCTGGACACCGGCATCGACGTGCCGGAGGTGCTGAACCTGGTGTTCTTCAAGAAGGTGTTCAGCCGGGCCAAGTTCTGGCAGATGATCGGCCGGGGCACCCGTCTGTGTCCGGGGCTGATAGACGGGGAAGACAAGAGCAAATTCTACATCTTCGACTTCTGCGGCAACTTCGAGTTCTTCCGCATGAATAAGGGCAAGCCCACCGCCAACCAGATGGCGGTGCAGAGCGCCGTCTTTACCCTGAAAGCGCAGATCGTCTACAAGCTCCAGGACCCGGCTTATCAGACGCCGGAACTGGCCGCGTTCCGCCAGTCCCTGGTGGACGACATGGTACGGAAGGTCCGGGAGCTGGACCGGGAGAGCTTTGCCGTGCGGCAGCATCTCAGGTATGCGGAGCTGTACTCCGACCCGGAGAACTACGCCGCCCTCACCTATGAGGACACGCTCCGCATCAGGGACGAGCTGGCCCCACTGATCGTGCCCGACCCCGACGACCCCAAGGCCGTGCGGTTCGACGCGTTGCTGTACGGCATCGAGCTGGCCTGTCTGGCGGGGAAACAATACGCGAGAGCGCGGAAGGACCTCATCAAAAAAGCCAGGGCCATCGCCGGGGTCCCCAACATCCCGGAGATCATGGCCCAGTCGGAACTGCTCCAGAAGATCATACACACCGGCTATGTAGAGAGCGCCGGCATCGGCGACTTTGAGTACATTCGGGAAAATCTGCGGAACCTCATCAAGTACATCCCCGTCGAGCACATCCGATACGACACCGATTTCGACGACGAGATCCTATCCATGGAGTGGAAAGAGCCGGACCTGGAAAACGACGACCTGAAAAACTACAAGGCCAAGGCGGAGTTCTATCTCCGGCAGCACCTGGACGAGGCCGCCGTCGCCAAGCTGCGGGGGAACGTCCCGCTGACGCCGGACGACGTGGCCGACCTGGAGCGCATCCTCTGGAACGAGGTGGGCACCCGGCAGGACTACGAGGCAGAGTACGGCGGAAAACCCCTGGGCGAATTCGTCCGGGAGATCGTGGGCATGGACATGAACGCCGCGAAAGAGGCCTTCGCCCGGTACCTCAACGACGCCAGCCTGGACAGCCGGCAGATCTATTTTGTCAACCAGATCGTGGAGTACATCGTCCACAACGGCGTTTTGAAGGACCTGTCTGTTTTGCAGGAGCCGCCCTTCACCGACCGGGGCAGCGTGGCGGAGGTGTTCACCGACATGACCCTCTGGCTGGGCATCCGGGCGGTGATCGACCGGATCAACGCCAACGCGGCGGCATAAGAAAGTCCTTGTCCTATGAACGATCCCAAAATTCTCCCATGGCTTGTTCAAGTCATGGGAGAATTTTTTGGCTCTGCTGCTTTGAAAACCTTTGGAGCGCACCTTCCGGCCTGGGGAGCGAAACTTTGATGCCATTTTGGTGCTATGGATCGATTTCAAGGCCTATTCCCAACTGCTCTGACGGGCCTGCAGGAGGCCGTCGGCTTTTCTTTTCCCCGCCCGTTCATTCCTTGGCGGCGCCGGCGGTCACGCCGGTGACCAGGAACCCGGACAGGCAGAAGTACAGGATCACGATGGGCACCGCGATAAAGATGGACCCCGCGGCGAACCGGGTAAACTGCGTCTCGTCCAGGTGCATCAGCCCCACCGCCACCGTCCACAG
>CANQKJ010000123.1 GCA_947624465.1 uncultured Oscillospiraceae bacterium | reverse complement strand
CTGTCCAAGGCCATCCTGGCCGTCATGGCGCTGTACTACGCGGTGGGCCAGTGGAACAGCTACTTCAACGCCATGATTTTCCTCCAGGACGAGAACCTGTACCCGCTCCAGCTGGTGCTGAAAGAGATTCTCATCGCCTCCGAGAGCACCACCGGCGGCAGCGGCGAGACCATCCTGGAGCAGTATCGCCTGGCCAACCAGATCAAGTACGTGTCCGTCATCGTGTCCAGCGCCCCGGTCATCTGCCTGTACCCCTTCGTGCAGAAGTACTTTGCCCAGGGCGTGATGATCGGCTCCCTCAAGGGCTGATTCGCAAACACTTAAACTCAACCATCGAACCGGAGGTAACACAGTATGAAAAAGTTTCTTTCCATCCTCGCGCTGGCGGCGCTGGTGCTGACTCTGGCCGCCTGCGGCGGCCCCAGCGGCAACCGGCCCGGCGGGCAGCAGAGCGGCTCCGACATCGAGACCCTCAAGTCCGAGTACGGCTTCCAGTGGACCGACCCCACCGCCCCCATCCTCAATGACAAGGGCGCCCAGGAGATCTCCTTTAACGTCTACTCCTCCAAGAACGCCTCCGCCCTGGACTACAACGACATGAAGATCATGCAGGACCTGTATGAGAGCACCAACGTGTACGTGTCCTGGGAGAACGTGTCCGAGTCCGTCTACGGCCAGCAGAAGAACCTGATCTTCGGCAACGCCTCCGACCGGCCCGACGCCATCTATCACGCGGGCATGAGCGCCGGCGAGATCATCAAGTACGCCCAGCGCGAGGTCCTGCTGCCCATCAGCGACTATCTGGAGTACATGCCCAACCTGTCCAAGATTCTGGCCGACCGCCCCGACATCAAGGCGCAGCTCACCAGCGAGGACGGCAAGATCTACTCCCTGCCCCGGGTGGAGGAGATGGGCCTGCTCCAGCACCCCAACCTGCTGTTCCTGAACAAGAACTGGGCCCAGGCCGCCATCGACGCCGGCACCGTCACCGGCCTCACCGCCGCCGATTTGAAGGACGGCCTGTCCCTCACCGCCGCCCAGATGGAGGCCATGCTGGCCTACTTCCGGGACAACGACATGAACGGCAACGGCAAGACGGACGACGAGCGGCCCCTGAGCTTCGTCTACAACAACTGGCAGGGCAACCAGTGCGACCTCTACGGCATGTTCGGCCTGAACGACAACACCGACCACCGGGTCATCGTGGACGGCAAGGTCACCTACACCGTCCAGGACGACCGCTTCAAGGAGGCCACCAACTTCATCGCCGACTGGGTGTCCAAGGGTCTCATCGACAAGGTGTCCTTTGAGATCTCCCAGGACAACTTCCTGGCCAACGGCAAGGGGGACGAGACCTACGGCGCCTTCTACTGGTGGGAGAGCGAGACCGTGGTGTCCAACCCGGAGAACTACATCTGCTGCTCCCCCCTGGTGGGTCCCAACGGCGACCAGACCGTCTGCGTGTCCAACAACCCCGAGGTCAGCACCGGCGAGGTCATCTTCTTCAACGGCGTGCCCAACGTGGAAGTCCTGCTGGCCTACTTCGACCGCTATTATGACCCCATGATCTCCGCCCAGATCAACTACGGCCCCATCGGCATCGTCTATGAGGAGGAGCTGGACGAGAACGGCATGCTGGTGCAGAAGGAAGTGCCCGAGGGCATGACCTCCGACGAGCTGCGCCTCCAGAACGCCCCTCTGGGCATCATCTATCTGTCCGAGGACGCCTGGACCAGCGTGGTCCACATGGAGCCCCGTGCCCAGCTCCGCCTGGAGCGGCTGGACCTGTGCGCCAAGCCCTATGTGCCCGATGGCGTGGTGCCCTGCCCCACCAACCTCCAGTTCACCCTGAAGGAGCTGAATACCCTGAGCAGCTATGAGTCCAACCTGAATGACTACATCCGCACCAACCTGATCAAGTGGCTGATGAACGGCGGCGTGTCCGACGCCGACTGGACCACCTTCCAGAACGACCTGGACGGCCGGGTCAACCTCAGCGCCATTCAGAAGATCTATCAGGACGCCTATGACCGCTATACGGCCAGCTTTTAAAGGGAGTGCGCCGAAATGAAACAGCTTCGTAAAGTTATCGCGGCACTGCTGTGCCTGGCCCTGCTGTTCTCCGTCTCTGCCTGCGGGCAGAGCGGGGACAACACGGCCCCCGAGATCACCGGCGTGGCCGACCAGAGCGTCCAGGCCGGCAGCGAGTTCGACGCCATGGCTGGCGTCTCCGCCACCGACGCGGAGGACGGCGACGTGACCGCCAAGATCGTCATCACCTCCCTGCCCGAGCTGACCTTCCAGAACGGCAAGGCCACCCCGGAGAACCCCGGCGACTATGAGCTGACCTATACTGTCACCGACAAGGGCGGGCTGGAGGCCAAGGCCTACGCCACCCTCACCGTCACCCGCCAGACCGGCGAGGCGGTGGTCTTCCAGAAGTTCGACTTCTCCGACAGGGCCGCCGACAGCCACGGCTGGACCGCCAAAGTCGCGGACGGTGTCCAGGCCGCCGGCGCGCTGAAGCAGGGCGCCTATGTGTTCGACATCACCGACCCCGGCAGCGGCGACACCGACATCCAGCTGGTCAAGTCCGGCGTGGAGCTGAAGGCGGCAGACTACCGGGTGAAGGTGTGGGCCAAGTCCACCGCCCCCACCTACGCCCACCTGCTGGCCAACGCCGGCGATCAGAACCTGGGCGGGGCCTACAACCTGCCCATCGGCCCTGAGATCGCCCCCATCGAGATGAACTTCACCTCCACCGGGGAGAACACCGCCGACCTGCTCCTGAACCTGGGCAAGATCACCCCCAACCCCGACAACCCCGGCGACACCACCCCCAGCGATTTCACCGTCACCATCGACAAGATCGAGATCTATGAGATCACCGGCGAGCAGACCATGGCTCCCGTCTATACCGCCACCTTCTCCGACGCGGCTGAGGCCGCCGTCTCCGCCGGGGACGGGGCCTCCGCCACGGCCAACGTGGCGGACGGCGCGGCCGCCTTCCAGATCGACTCCTATCCCACCGAGGGCGGCGTGTGGAGCATCAAGGCCGACCTGGCCCTGCCCGGCGTGGCCGTAGAGGCGGGCGCCAAGTACTACTACCGCTTCACCGTCAAGGCCGACAGCGACCAGTCCGGCGAGCTGCTGGTGGAGAGCGCCTCCCAGGCCGACGCGGCCCGGGCCAACTTCAACAGCCTGAACCTGGCCGCCGGCGAGGAGGTGGAGATCACCAACGTGTTCACCGCCGAGCACGCCGTGTCCGACCCCGTGATCCGGATGCAGATCGGCAACCCCTCCGACGGCGTCACCGCCAACACCATCACCGTCACCGCCCTGGAGTTCGGCAAGGTGGAGGGCGACCTGAACACAGAGAAGACCATCGACAGCTTCGGCGTCCCCTATGAGGGCGACGATTACAGCTGGGGTACCTATAACGGCACCGACGAGGACAACGAGCGGGGCGTGGGCACCATCTGGACCGAGAACGGCAGCCTCAACTACCGCATCGACCAGGGCGGCACCACCGACTGGCACGACAAGCTCTACATGGACCTGACCCTGCCCGCCGACAGCTACTTCACGGTGGAGATCACCGCCAAGGCCACCAAGCCCGTCTCCTGCGGCTTCTTCCTGAACCCCGCCGGCGGCTGGGACCCCCGCCTGTCCGAGGCCATCGACTTCACCACCGAGGAGCAGACCTTCACCTTCACCACCACCGACACCCTCATCACCGACATGGACTTTGAGCTTCTGTTCCAGTTCGGCTCCGCCGACCTGGCCGGAATGGGCGAGGTGACCATCGAGTTCTCCAACATCACCATCTATCAGAGCAGCGTGATCTGATCCGACTATACGCAAAACGCCTGCAGAGGGGATGCCTGGGTATCCCCTCTGCAAGCGTACTGCGGACGCGCTCAACGACATAGGGAGGTTAGTTAACATGAGACGAACCATCATCGCGGGGCTGACCGCCCTGTGCCTGCTCCTCAGCGCCCTGCTGTGCGGCTGCGGCCCCACCGCGGAGTACACGGTGACCTTTGACGACAACTCCGACGCCGACCTGACCATCCCCGGCCAGACGGTGTCCTCCGGCAAGACCATCACCGCCCCCGAGGCCCCCGTCCGGGAGGGCTACACCTTCCTGGGCTGGTTCCGGGACGCCGGTCTCACCCAGCCCTGGGACGCAGGCGCGGACAAGGTCAAGGCCGATATGACCCTCTACGCCGGCTGGGACCGGGACACCGGGGACGCCGTCTCCGACCCCGGAAACGACAAGGACTTCTCCTCCCTCCGCACCCCCGGCAGCCAGGAGGAGGCTTACGACTACACCACCTTCTTCCTCCCGGAGATGGACGGCACCAGCCAGCCCTATGTGGGCGACACCATGCCCTACTATGAGGACGGCACCTATTACATCTACTATCTGAAAGAGGCCGGCGACTCCTATAACCACTCGGCCTATCTGACCACCACCACCGACTTCCTCACCTACACCGAGTACGACGACCCGGTGCTGGAGGCCAACCGCTCCGGCGGGCAGGACAGCTGGATTGGCACCGGCTCCGTGGTGAAGGTTGACGGGAAGTATTACTTCTTCTATACCGGTCACGGCGACGGGAACATCCTGGAGTACGCCGAAAAGATCATGGTGGCCGTGGGCGATACCCCCACCGCTTTCGAGAAGCTGGAGGGCTGGGAGATCACGCCCCCCTCCGAGCTGGGCCAGAAAAACGACTTCCGGGACCCCCAGGGATATGTGGACGAGAGCGGGAACATCGTCCTCACCGTCACCGCCTCCCAGGGCGGGGTGGCGCGCATCCTGAAATATACCCTCAGCCCCGATCTGGCGAACAGGCACTACGACGGGGTCATCTTCACCAACGACGAGGCCAAGAACGGCGACTTCTGGAACCTGGAGTGCTCCGACACCTTTGAGATGGGCGGCAAGTACTACATCACCTACTCCGCCCAGGACGACACCCTCTGGTACGCCGTGTCCGACACCCCTTACGGCCCCTACGGGGACCCTGTCCGGCTGGACGGCAAGCTGTTCTACGCCGCCAAGCACGTGGAGGACGGTGAAAACTGCTACATGGTGGGCTGGGCCCGGCGGTCCGAGTCCCCCTCCTCCACCCAGGACGTGTCCGGCTGGGCGGGCAATCTGGCCGTCCAGAAGCTGCTCCAAAACGAGGACGGCACCCTGGCCCTGGCCCCGGTGGACGCCGTGGAGGACGCCTTCTCCGTCCGGCGGGCGCTGGCCACAGAGGACACCCACGTCTCCGTGGAGTCCGGCTCGGTCTACGCCTATGCCGACGCCTTCACCTGCTATGAGAGCTTCAAGCTCACCGGCCAGTTCCGCTATACCGGCCAGGGCTCCTTCGGCCTCAGCTTTGACTACAACGGCCGGGACGACAAAAACAAGTTCATCGCCCTGGTCCCCGCGGAGGACAAGGTGCAGCTCCAGTTCAACGAGGGCGGCACCCTCATCACCGAGACGGCGGTGGACCTGGAGCCCAATACGGACTACTCCTTCACCTACATCCAGGAGGGCTCGGCGGGCGTGTTCTACATCGACGGCCAGGCCGCCCTCACCGTCCGGCTCTACGGGGCCAGCGGCAAGACCATCCAGCTGTTCGCGGAGAACAATTCGGTGCTGTTTTCCTCTTTGCGGGAGTACACCCGTCCGTGACAGCGCCTGAATCCATCCAAACCACACATCTGACGAGCGGGGGCAAGGGAAATGAGACGCCTGTTTGACATCGACAGCAAATTCATGCGCGGCCTGATCCATATCGCCGACTGCATCTGCCTCAGCGTCCTGTGGCTGGTCTTCTCCATCCCCATCGTCACCATGGGCGCGTCGTCCGCCGCCCTGTACGCCGCGGTGTACAAATACATCCGCCGGGACGAGGGGTATCTGTGGCGGACATTCTGGGATGCCTTCCGGGAGAACCTGAGGCGCTCCACCCTGGCCTGGTTGCCCGCCCTGGCCCTGCTGATCCTGCTGACAGTGGACGCCCTGGTGTTCCGCTCCATGTACCTCCAGGGGAAGCTGATCGGGAACCTCTACTGGGTGATCCTGATCCTCATCTGCGTGGCGGTGACCTGGACGGCCTGGCTGTCCGCCTACTGCGCCCGGTTCAACGGGAGCGTGAAGGACGTGCTGCGCTTCAGCCTTCTGCTCATGGCGGCCCACCCCATCAAGTCCCTGTGGGTGTTCCTGCCCATCCTGGCCGGGGCCGCCCTGATCCTGACCGCCCCCGTCCTGCTCCTGATCGCCCCCGCCGCGGCCTGCTGGATCGGCAGCGTCACCATGGAAAAGGTGTTCCTGCTGCACATGCGGCCGGAGGACCTGGAAAAAGAGACGGCCGGGGACGACGGCTCTGATAACAGCGAAACGGAGGGATCCTGATGATCAGCGACAAGCTGCGAAAAGCGCGGGAATTCGAGGCCCACTACGGCCC
>CANQKJ010000122.1 GCA_947624465.1 uncultured Oscillospiraceae bacterium | reverse complement strand
GACGGCGCCCAGTGCCACACCTATATGCGCCTCACCGGCCGGAACTTCGCCGTGCTCACCAACGAGGGCGAGCGGTTCCCGTTCTTCAACCGGGACAAGATCCTCAACGGCGTGCACAAGGGCGCCCAGCCCATGAACAACCTGCACATGATCGATGTCTCCGATCCCGCCGATCCCACCCTGGTGGCAGAGTTCCCCTATCCCGAGGTGCCGGAAGACTTCCCGTACCCCAACTTCAACGACTGCGGCATCGGCGCCCCCGGCCCCTTCGGCCCCCACAACATCCACGAGCCCATGGGCAAGCCCTGGCTGGAGGACAACCCCAACCGCATCTACAACTGCTACTTCCACGCCGGCCTCCGGGTGTTCGACGTGACCGACCCCTACTACATCAAGGAGCTGGCCTACTTCATCCCCCCGAACCCCGAGAAGCTGCTGTTCCCCATCCCCATCCCCGGCCCCATGATCGCCACCACCGAGGACTGCGTGGTGGACGACCGCGGCTACATCTACATCGACACCTGGCACGACGGGATGTATATCCTCCGCTGCCTTGTGTGAGCTGAAAACGCGTATGAAAAGGCCCGCCGTACGGCGGGCCTTTCATTTTTCCTTGACAAAATGGGACGGGACGGATATAATGGATACAGAAAGGGTGCCACCGGTAAACGGTCGGCCCTGATGCGAGGCTATCTAAGGATTAGACAACCGTCACCGTGCAGGGTGGCGGTTGTCGCGCTTTATACGCACAGTCACGGTGAAACCGAAGACATGAAACGTCACAGTCACAGGCACAAGGGTCACCCCCTTTCGGGGTAGTGGCCGACCGCCTACCGTTATGGCAGCACCCTTTCCGGTATAGATAATACAGAATCCGACGGAAAAAGTCAATACTGCTTGGTGTAGGGGCGTAAATATCTCGGAGCTACCCCTACTTTTTTACCGTCCGGTATATCCGGCGGGCGGTGACCACTACCAGCACCACAAAGGCGGCAATCACCAACAGGCCCAAAATATACTCCTGACCGATCAGCTCAAACACACTGTCCATCCTGCCCCGGAACAGATCGACTACTATGCTCAACAGCCAGAGAGGCGCGTCGACGATCACACCGAGCCCCATGCCGGTCAAGTAAAAGGATCCCATGACCATGGCCAAGGCCAGCCAGCCGCAGATCAGTCCGGCGCCCCGCCGCACGGCGAGGAGGATCACCCCCACAGCCACCACCGGCAGGGCCAGCAGCGCCGCCTCGTACCGAAATATGAACAGCACCAGCATGGCAAGCAGTCCCACCGCCAGCAGCACGCCCCCCGCCACGATCCGGGCCATATCTCGCGTGGGGACCTGGGCGGGCGGCGGGGCGGCGCTTTCCGGGGCGGGTGCCTCCGAAGCGGGGGCGGCCTCCCCCTCCGGGGCGGCGGGCCTCTCCCCCTTCACCAGCTCGTCCATGGTCACGCCGAACAGCCCGCTCAGCTTCACCAGCTTGTCCAGGTCGGGCACCGCCCCGTCGGTCTCCCATTTGCTCACCGACTGCCGGGACACGTCCAGCTGTTCCGCCACCTCTAATTGGGACAGCCCCCGCTCCGTGCGGTATTGATAGATCCGTTCGCCCAAGGTCATCAGACCACGCTCCTTTCAACTTTCTGGCCCGATGATATCATCCCGGCCCCGGAAAATCGACCAACCGCGCTTGGAAATTGCGCAACCAGGAGTTGCACATGGGAAAAGGGCCGCCTTGAGCGGCCCTTTTCATTTCGTATCGTATTTTTTCACGAAGGCCGGCACGTCGTTGAAGTCCCTGAGCCGCTCCCGCAGCTCCTCATGGGACCAGTCCCACCAGCGGATGCGGAGCATGGCGGCGACGGTGGCCTCGTCGTACCGCCAGCCCATGTGGCGGGCGGGCACGCCCCCCACGATCTCGTAGGGGCGCACGTCGTGGGTCACCACCGCGCCGGCGGCCACGACGGCCCCGTCCCCCAGGGCGACACCCCCCATGATGACCGCGTTGTGACCGATCCACACGTCGTTCCCGGTGGTCACCCGCTTCTGCCGCCGCCAGTCGATGATGGCGGGGTCGTCCTCCCCCAGGCCGTAGTGGGCGGCCCGATAGGTCAGGTGGTGGGCCGCCGCCCGCTCCCGCATGGGGTGCTGCACCGGGTTAAACCGCACCCCAGTAGCCACCGAGTTGAATTTGCCCAGCTCGGTGTAGATCACGTCGTTAGAGCCAAACAGGTAGGTATAATCGCCAAAGGTGGTCTCCTCGGCGATACAGTGGTCGCCCAGCTCCACATACCGCCCGAACACGCAGTTTTTCACCACGCAGGTGGGGTGGATCATGGGCTTTTCCGCCGTCAGCGTCCGGGAAAAGTCCAGCATATCACTTGTTCCAGTTCAGCACGTCCCGGTTTTTGACGAAGTACTCCACCCCGGAGTACAGGGTGGTGGCGGCGATGACGGCCACGCACACCCAGTTCAGGGCCGGGGGAATGGGGACGTGCATCAGGATCAGGCACACCATGGTGGAGGCGGTCTTGACCTTGCCGGACCAGCCGGCGGCCAGCACCCGGCCGTTGTCCACCGCCACCAGCCGCAGGCCGGATACGGCGAACTCCCGCAGGATGACGATGACCACCGCCCAGTCGGGCATCCGGCCCCGGGCGCAGAAGCAGATCATGGCGGTGACCACCAGCACCTTGTCGGCCAGGGGGTCCATGAACTTGCCGAAGTCGGTGATTTGATCGTAGTGCCGGGCCACATAGCCGTCCACCAGGTCGGTGAGGCTGGCGACGACAAACACCGCCAGGGCGGCGTAGTGATTTCCGGGGAAATTACAGTACCACAGCACTAAGTACACGGGGATCAGGATCACCCGCAGCATGGTCAGTTTGTTGGCGGTATTCATAGTCGTCACTCCTCGATTTCTCCGATGAGATCGCCGTCGGACACGCCGGTGATCCGCACCCACACGAACTCCCCGGCGGGCACCAGCCCCGCGGCGGTAAAACACACCCGCCCGTCGATCTCCACCGAGTCGGCGCAGGTGCGGCCCACATAGCAGCCGCCGTCGGCGTCAAAGCCCTCGCACAGCACCTCCACGCAGGTCCCCAGCCGGGCCTCGTTATATTCGTCCATGATCCGGGACTGGAGGTCGGTGACCAGCTCCACCCGGCGGGCGGCGGTCTCCGGGTCCACCTGATCTTCCATGGCGGCGGCCAGGGTGCCCTCCTCCGGGGAGAACTGGAAGGCCCCCACCCGCTGGAGCTTCTGCTCCCGCAGGAAGTCGCACAGCTCCTCGAACTCCGCCTCCCCCTCGCCGGGCAGGCCGCAGATCAGGGAGGTGCGGATGACCACGTCGGGCATGGCGGCCCGCAGCTTGCCGAATAGGTCCCGCAGCTCCTCCTTGGAGGTGCGCCGGCGCATGGCCTTCAAAATGCCGTCGTTGGCGTGCTGGATGGGGATGTCCAGGTAATGGACGATCTTTTTCTCCGACGCGATCACGTCGATCAGCTCGTCGGTGACCGCCTCGGGATAGAGGTAGTGGAGCCTGATCCAGTGGAAGTCCAGTTTACATAATTCTCGGAGCAGCCCCGCCAGCGAGGTTCCATCCTTGAAGTCCCCGCCGTACCGGGTGATGTCCTGGGCGATGACGATCAGCTCCTTCACCCCCCGGCGGGAAAGGCCCTCCGCCTCGGCCAGCAGCTCGGCCATGGGGCGGCTGCGGTACTTTCCCCGGATGCGGGGGATGACGCAGAAAGCGCAGCCGTTGGAGCAGCCCTCGGCGATCTTCAGGTAGGCGGTCCAGGGGGGCGTGGTGACCCAGCGGTCCCCGCCGTCCCAGGTATTGTGGATGTCGCCGAACCGCTCCGGCCTCTCCCCCGCCATCAGCTCCTCGATGGCGGGCACCACGTCGTTATAGCTGCCGGTGCCCAGCAGGCCGTCCACCTCGGGCAGGTCGGAGTTGATCTCCTCCCGGTAGCGCTGGGACAGGCAGCCCGCCACCAGCAGTTTTTTCAGCCGCCCCCGGGCTTTCAGCTCCGCCAGCTCCAGGATGTTGTCGATGGCCTCGCTCTTGGCGGCCTCGATGAAGCCGCAGGTGTTCAACACCGCCACGTCAGCCCCGTCCGGGTCCCCGGTGACGGTATAGCCCGCGTCCCGGCACAGGGCCATCATCTGCTCGGTGTTGATGAGGTTTTTGGCGCAGCCCAGGGAGATAAAGGCGATTTTATATGGGTTCAAGGAGTTCCCTCCTTCTCATTCTCATTCAACTCTTGTATGATCTTTTGACAGACGTTTTGAAAATCGTGATCGACTTCCCGGTTGGAAAATCGAAGCACCCGGAGCCCCATCTCCGAAAGGAGGCCGCTCCGCCACGCGTCGCGCTCCTGCCCCTCGTCCGTATAGTGCTGGCTTCCATCCAACTCGATGACCAATTTCGCGGTGGGGCAGTAAAAATCCGCGATATAGGGGCCAAGGGGCTTTTGGCGGAGGAAGCGGGGGGAGGCCATCCTCAAAAACTGATACCACAGTTTTTTCTCCTGTGGCGTCATCGCGTTGCGAAGTTCCCGTGCCCGTTCTTTTGCCAGCTTGCCATAAGGAACGATTGGCATAGGGTCACCTCCAAAACCTCCTTTCGCAAAAGGAGGTGGCATTTGCGAAGCAAATGACGGAAGATTTTCTCTTTAATAAATGCAGCTCGTTATTAGATGAGAAAACCATCAGTCACCGCCTGACGGCGGTGCAGCTCCCTTTGCGAAGAAAACCCTCAGTCAGCCCTTCGGGCTGACAGCTCCCTTTGCGAAGGGAGCTGGGTACGTTCCCTGCGCCGCGGTGCGAATTACGCACCAACCCTCTTTCGCAAAAGGCCGACTCCCCCTGTCAGGGGCAGAGGGGGTAGGGAGGTGGCAGCCACGCAGCGGATGACGGGGGATTTTCTCCGTCCTAATCTTCCTCCCGCAGCCGGTCCAGCGCGGCGGATATCTCCTCCCACCCGAACCCGCGGCGGGCCAGGTAGTCGGACACCTTTTTCAGATTCTCGCGGGTAGGCTCCCCGTCCCGGAGCTTCTTCCGGGCCAGGTCGTACGCTTCTTCCCCGGCGGGCGGCGCCTCGGAAAGCGCGTCCTCCCAGTATTCCCGGGGCACCCCCCGGCGGTACAGCTCGTCCCGGAGCTTGCAGACGCCGTACCCCTTGGCGGAGTAGTGCCGCGCCACCGCTTTGGCGTACTCCCCGTCGTTGAGCAGGCCCAGTTCCTCCAGCCGGTCCGCCGCCGCCTCGGCGCTCTCCCGGAGGGCCTCCGACTGCCGCCGGAGGGTCTCCGGGTCCGGCTCGGGGGGTTCCGCCGTTTTGGCATTGGGCTTCCGCCGGCGGCGGGGCGGCTCGGTGAGTTTGTCCAGCAGCTCCCTCCGGGACATGGGCCGCAGAGACAGCAGGGACACCGCTTTCTCCATCAGCCTTCCCCGTTCCGCGGCGGCGGTGAGGGCGGCGGCCTCGTCGTCGGACAGCTCCTTGCCAGCGTAGAGGGACAGGGACACCACGTCCCCCTCCCCCACCCGGACCAGGGAGCCGTCCTCGAACCAGACCAGCCAGCGGCCCTCTCTGTTTTTGGAGGGTTCTAATTTTTGTATGACCATACCTGCCCTCCGAAACGCACCCGCCCGGTACCGTGCGCAAACGTCCGTCAACAGCCCTTACCGAAGCGGTTTAAAGCTCTTTTTAGTCCTTTTTCTCTCGAGAAAAAGAACTAGCCCTCAAAGTCGTCGGCGGACACGTCCACGGCGCGGCCGGCGGCACGGGCAGCGATCTGGGACTGGCGGGACATGAGCTTGAAGGAGTTGGCCCGGATCTCGGCCTCGATCTGCCCGGCCACCTCGGGATTGGCCTGGAGATAGGCCTTCACCGCGTCCCGGCCCTGGCCCACCCGGGTCTCGCCCATGGCGAACCAGGAGCCCGACTTCTGGATGATGTCCAGCTTCACGGCAAGGTCGACCAGCTCGCCCCACTTGGAGATGCCCTCGCCGTACATGATCTCGAATTCGGCCTCCCGGAAGGGGGGCGCCACCTTGTTCTTCACGATCTTGGCGCGGGTGCGGTTGCCGATGACCTCGGAGCCGTTCTTGATGGCCTCCACGCGGCGGACCTCGATGCGGACGGAGGCGTAGAATTTCAGGGCGCGGCCGCCGGTGGTGACCTCCGGGTTGCCGTAGACCACCCCCACCTTCTCACGCAGCTGATTGATGAAGATGACCACGCAGTTGGTCTTGGCGATGGACCCCGCCAGCTTGCGGAGGGCCTGGCTCATGAGCCGGGCCAGCAGGCCCACATGGCTGTCCCCCATGTCGCCCTCGATCTCGGCCCGGGGGGTCAGGGCGGCCACCGAGTCCACCACCACCACGTCGATGGCGCCGGAGCGCACCAGGGCCTCGCAGATCTCCAGGCCCTGCTCGCCGGTGTCCGGCTGGGAGATGAGCATGGAGTCGATGTCCACCCCCAGGGCCCGGGCGTAGGTGGGGTCCAGGGCGTGCTCCGCGTC
>CANQKJ010000121.1 GCA_947624465.1 uncultured Oscillospiraceae bacterium | reverse complement strand
GTTGTATCTCATCGTCTGGGCGGCCCAGTGGAAGCGCATCCGCCGGGGGGCCCACGAGATCATCGGCGGCAACCCCTACTACCAGATCGACACCCGTCAGATGCTGCCCGACCTGCGGGAGCACGCCGGGGAGCTGAACAACCTGGGCCACGCCATCTCCGCCGCCGCCGAGCGGCAGGTGAACAGCGAGCGCTTCAAGGCGGAGCTCATCACCAACGTGTCCCACGACCTGAAGACCCCCCTGACCTCCATCATCAACTACGTGGACCTGCTGAAAAAGCGGCCCATCGACGACCCCGAGGCCAAGGAGTATATCGAGGTGCTGGACCGCAAGAGCCAGCGGCTGAAAAAGCTCACCGAAGACCTGGTGGAGGCGTCCAAGGCGTCCACGGGGAATTTGGCGGTGAACCTGGCCCCGCTGGACTACGGCCAGCTCATCGACCAGGCCCTGGCCGAGTGCGGCGAGCGGCTGGAGGCGGCGGGACTCACGGTGGTGCGCTCCGTCCCGGAGGAGCCGGTGTGGGTCATGGCCGACGGGCGGCACCTCTGGCGGGTGCTGGACAATCTGCTCACCAACTGCGCCAAGTACGCCCTGGAGAACACTCGGGTCTACCTGGACCTCCGGGTGGGGAACGGCTGGGCGGAGCTGTGGGTGAAGAACATCTCCCGGGAGGCCCTGGACGTGCCCCCGGAGCGGCTGATGGAGCGGTTCGTCCGGGGGGACGAGTCCCGCACCAACCAGGGCAGCGGCCTGGGGCTGTCCATCGCGCAATCCCTCACCGAATTACAGCACGGACACTTCTCCATCGACATCGACGGAGACCTGTTCAAGGCGGTGGCGGCCCTGCCCCTGGCGGAGCGGCCCCTGTGACGGAGATAAAAAAAGAGCCGGCTGCACGCAGCCGGCTCTTTTCACGCGTTTATGAGGTCTTACTCGTCCTTTTTGTCCTCGCCAATGCTGGCGAAGGGGTCCTCGGGGATGTTGTGGAGGGCTTCCTTCATCTCCTCCACCTTCTCCTCTACCACGGCCTCGGCGGTCTCCACGGCGTCGCCCACCTTGTCCTTGGCCTCGTCGGCGAAGTCCTCCAGGTCGGGGCCGGCGGCGGCCTTGATGTCGGCGATGCGCTCGTTGTTGTAGGAGATCTTGCCCATGGATTCGGTGATCTTCTGGCACAGGTCGGCAAAGGCGGAATCGGGGTCGGCGCCGTGGGCGGCGTAGTACTGCTTGCCCAGCTCGGCGTAGGCCTTGCGGATGGCGTCCTGCTCCACGGAGTTCTGCACCTTCAGCTTGCTGATCTCGGTCAGCTCCTTGGCCTTGGCCTTGCCGGTGCCCGCCAGCTCCTTGGCCTTCGCGGCGCCGGTGCCGGCCAGTTCCTTGGCCTTGTTGGCCCCGGTCTGCACCGCGGCGATGACGCTGTCCTTCAAACTCTCAAAATCGATGGCCATAGTGGAAATCCTCCTCAATTTGATTCTATTTTTCAGGGCGCGGCCGCCCACAGGTTCCAACGTTATTGTATGCGCTCCCGGCGAAAAATGCAAGTTTTTTCCGACAAATTTTCGATTTGTTCGCAAAGGCGGAGCGGGGGTCAGTCCTTCTTCTCCCGGAAGGCGAAAAAACGCTGGCCGAAGTAGTTCAGGCAGGTGTACAGCGCCATCCCGCCCAGCTTTGCCAGCCGCTCGATCCAGATGGGTTCCAGCCCCATCCGCCCCAGCGCCCAGCCCGCCAGCGGCTGGGCCGCGCTGTACGCGATGAGATAGCACACCGCCGCGTTGACGGCGAACCGCAGGGCGGAGGACAGCATGGGCGCGCCGCTTTTGAAGGTGAAGGAGCGGTTGAGGAAAAAGCTCAGCACCGCGCCGGCCCCATAGGCGATGGCGGTGGAGGGCCAGTAGCCCAGCCCCTCCAGCAGGAACATCAGCGCGGCGGACAGCAGCGTGTTGCCCACGCCCACCAGCAGGAATTTCAGCATGGACACGTCGAACAGCTCACGCAGTTTTTTCATCGCCATCCTCCAGCAGCTCCCGGATCAGGAACCGGGGCCGGCCTTTGGCCTCCAGGTAGATCTTGCCGATGTACTCCCCCACCACGCCCAGAGAGAGCAGGATCAGCCCGCCGATGAGCCACACCGAGCAGGACAGGGAGGCCCAGCCCGCCACCGTGTTGCCGGTGGCCCAGCGGACGATGTTGTAGACGATCATCCCCAGGGAGACGAGGAACACGATGAACCCCAGGACGGTGATCATGCGGATGGGCTTCACCGACAGGGAGGTGACCCCCTCCATGGCGAAGGCGAGCATCTTTTTCAGGGGATATTTGCTCTCTCCGGCGAACCGCTCCCCACGCTCGTACTCCACCGTGTCGGATTTGAACCCCACCATGGGCACGATGCCCCGCAGGAACAGGTTGACCTCTTTGAACTCGGCCAGGCCCTCCAGGGCCCGCCTGGACAGGAGCCGGTAGTCGGCGTGGTTGAACACCGTCTCCGCCCCCAGGGCGTCCATCAGCCGGTAGAAGCTCTCGGCGGTGAAGCGCTTGAAAAAGCTGTCCTTCTTCCGGGAGGAGCGCACCCCGTAGACCACGTCGGCCCCGGCCATATATTTCTCCACCATGGCGTCCACGGCCTCGATGTCGTCCTGGAGGTCGGCGTCCATGGAGATGACCAGGTCCGCCCGGTCCCTGGCGGTCATCAGCCCCGCCAGCAGGGCGTTCTGGTGGCCCCGGTTCCGGGACAGGTCCGCCCCGCAGAAGATGGGGTCCGCCTGGTGCAGCCCGGAGACGATCTCCCAGGTGGCGTCCGTGGAGCCGTCGTTGACGAAGAATACCCGGCTTTTGGGGCTGACCGTCCCCGCCCGGATGAGGGCGCGGAGCTTGGCGCGGAGGCGCCTGGCGGTCTCGGGCAGGACAGCCTCCTCGTTGTAGCAGGGAACCACGATATACAGGGTGTTGGGTCTGGGCGTCATGCGCTCGCCCCTTTCTGTTCAATACTATACAACATATAATATTGGATGTCAACAGTGGTCACAAAATGTTTACATCTGCCCTATTTGACAAATCATTATAATACAGGCCGGGGCAAAAGTAAAGGCCCCGGAGGGGGCCTTTGGGTATTCAGGTCAGCGCCTCCCGGAGATGCTCCACCGCCCTCCGCTCGATGCGGGACACCTGCACCTGGCTTACCCCCAGCACCCTGGACACCCGGTCCTGGGTGAGGTTTTTGTAGTAGCGCAGGAAGATCACCATCCGCTCCCGCTCGGGCAGGGCGTCGATGGCCTGGCGCAGGGTGAGCCGCTCCACCAGCTCATCCTCGATGCCCCCGTCCCCCAGGGCGGTCTCCAGGGACAGGCCGCCCTCGCCCGCCTCCTCCTGGAGGGAGGCCACCGACAGAGAGGCCGTCTCGGCGGCGGCCACGTCCTCTATCTCCAGCCCCGCGGCGTCGGCCAGTTCGGACACGGTGGGCTCCCGGCCCAGCCGCTGGCACAGCTCCTGGCGTTTCAGGCGCAGATCCAGGGCCCGCTCCTTCACCCCCCGGCTGATCTTCACCGCCCCGTCGTCCCGGAGGAACCGGCGGATCTCCCCGGCGATCTTGGGCACCGCGTAGGTGGAGAACTGGGTGCCGTAGGAGGGGTCGAAGCCCCGGACGGCCTTGAGAAAGCCCAGGCAGCCCAGTTGGTACAGGTCCTCCGGGTCCACCCCCCGGCCATAGTACCGCCGGGCCACCGACCAGATGAGGCCGCTGTTGTCGATGAGCAGCCGCTCGCAGGCGTCGTTGTCCCCGGCCCGGGCCGCGTCCAGCAGGGCGGGGGCGTCCAGTCCCCGCATCACCCCGCGGCCCCGGCCCGGCGGGCGAACCGCTTCCGCATGGTGACGGCGGTGCCCTTTCCCACCGCGGAGCGGACCTTCAGGCTGTCCATGAAGCTCTCCATGATGGTGAAGCCCATGCCGGAGCGCTCCTCGTTCCCGGTGGTGTAGAGGGGCTCCCTGGCCTTCTCCACGTCGGGGATGCCCACGCCGGAATCCTTGATCTGCACCTCCAGCACATTGCCGGCATAGAGGCGCAGGCGCATGGTCACCTTCCCCAGCCGGTCCGGGTAGGCGTGGACGATGGCGTTGGTCACCGCCTCGGACACGGCGGTCTTCACGTCGGCCAGCTCATCCAGGGTGGGGTCCAGCCGGGCGGCGAAGCAGGCGGCGGCGGCCCGGGCGAAGCCTTCGTTGGCCGAGCGGGACGAGAACACGATGACAGTCTGGTCCAGCAGTTCTGATTTCATTATGTAAACCTCCTTCCTCGGTCAGTCCAGTGTGATGAGACGGCCCACGCCGGCGGCGTCCAGCACGCGCCTTGCCTGGGCGGGGATGTTGGTCACCCGCAGGGTGCCGCCCAGCCGGTCCACCTCCCGCAGGGCCCGCAGCAGCACGGCGATGCCGGAGCTGTCCATGAAGGTGACCCCGGACAGGTCCAGCACCAGGCGGCGGGGCAGGCGGGCGGCGATGAGTTCCCCCAGCTCGTTCATCATGGCCTTTGCGCCGTGGTGGTCGATCTCCCCGGACAGGGCGGCGGTGAGGGCGCTCCCCTCGTCGGTGACGGTGACGGGCATGGCTTGTCCACTTCCTTCGGGTAAAAAATAAGCGCGGTATGGGAAAATGTCCCATATCGCGCTCATTATAGTATTCCGTTGGGGTCAGATTTTGTTGAAGGGGAGGGGCGGGGGAAATTTTGTCAGGCCATCGCGGCAAGCTGTTCCCCGATCTTGGCAATGAGGGCTTTCAGCTTCTCCGCCCGGTCCTTTTCGGCGGCCGATCCCAAATCCGCGCTTGCGGATTTGGGGACCCGGAAAGATTTCATTTATCGGCGGCGGGAAGTGAATCCCCGCCGTCTCCGCGCCACCCGGCGCGCCCGGCCTTTGGCCGGGGTGGTGGCCGTTATTGCATAGCTTTGAGCTGTTCTTCGATTTTTGCGATCAGTGTTTTCAGCTTCTCCGCTCGGTCCTTTTCGGCGGCCACCACTTCGGCGGGGGCTTTGTTCAGGAAGCCGGGGTTGCCGAGCTTGGCCTCCAGTCCCTTCAGCTCGCCCTGCTTTTTGCCCAGGTCCTTGTTCAGCCGGGCCTTCTCCTTCTCGATGTCCACCAGCTCGGCCAGGGGCATATAGACCTTGGCCATGTGGGTGATGTCGCACACCATGCCGGCGGCATCCGCCAGGTCCTCCCTGCGGATGTCCACTGAGGAGGCCCAGGCCAGCCGCATCAGGTGGGCGCGGCCCGCCTCGAAGATATCCTTTTCGTAGGTGTGCACGATGAGGGCCGCCTTTCTGGACGGGGGCACGTTCATCTCCGCCCGGCGGGCCCGGACGGCCTTGATCACGTCCATCACCGCCTCCATGGACTCTTTGGCCTCCACGTCCGCCCAGGCAGGGTCGGCCTTGGGCCAGGACTGGAGCATGAGGAAGTCGCCCTCGTGGGGCAGGGCCTGCCAGATCTCTTCGGTGATGAAGGGCATGAAGGGGTGCAGCAGCTTCAGCGTCTCGGTGAGGACGTACACCAGCACCCGCTGGGCGTTCTCCTTGGCGTGTTCGTCCTCCCCCTGAAGGCGGGCCTTGGTCAGCTCGATATACCAGTCGCAGAAGTCGCTCCAGATGAAGTCGTAGATCTTGGCGGAGGCCACGCCCAGCTCGTAGGCATCCATGTTCTCCGTCACCTCGCGGATGACCTCGCCCAGGCGGCACAGGATCCACCTGTCCTCCTGCTCCAGCGTCTCCGGCAGGCCCAGCTTGTCGGTGGTCAGGTTCATCATCACGAAGCGGCTGGCGTTCCAGATCTTGTTGGCGAAGTTCCGCATGGCCTCGCACTTCTCCACAAAGAAGCGGGTGTCGTTGCCGGGGGCGTTGCCGGTGATGAGGTTGAAGCGCAGTGCGTCGGCGCCGTACCTGTCGGCCATCTCCAGGGGGTCGATGCCGTTGCCCAGGGACTTGGACATCTTGCGGCCCTTGTCGTCCCGCACCAGGCCGTGGATCAAGACGGTGTGGAAGGGGGGCTTCCCCGTGTGCTCGCAGCCGGAGAAGATCATCCGGGCCACCCAGAAGAAGATGATGTCGTACCCGGTGACCAGCACGTCGGTGGGGTAGAAATATTTGAGGTCCTCGGTCTCGTCCGGCCAGCCCAGGGTGGAGAAGGGCCACAGGGCGGAGGAGAACCAGGTGTCCAGCACGTCGGGATCCCGCTCGATGTTTTTGGAGCCGCACTTCTCGCAGCAGACCGCGTCCTGGCGGCTGACGGTCATGTGGCCGCAGTCGGCGCAGTACCACACCGGGATCTGGTGGCCCCACCAGAGCTGCCGGGAGATGCACCAGTCGTGTACGTTTTCCATCCAGTTGGTGTAGGTCTTGGCGAACCGCTCGGGGACGAATTTGACCTCCCCGTCGTTGACCACCCGCAGGGCCTCCTTCGCCAGCGGCTCCATCTTCACGAACCACTGGGCGGAGATGATGGGCTCCACGTCCTTGTGGCAGCGGTAGCAGGTGCCCACGTTGTGGGAGTAGGGCTCCACCTTCACCAGATAGCCCTGTTCCTCCAGGTC
>CANQKJ010000120.1 GCA_947624465.1 uncultured Oscillospiraceae bacterium | reverse complement strand
ACCATGGGGATGTACTTGTAGATCACGGTGATGACGATGGGGATGACCAGCAGCAGATAGAGCTGCCAGTTCTCCAGGATGCGTTTGCCCAGGGACTTGCCGGCCACGGTCCTGACCTGGGCCGGCGCCTGTCCGGAGGCAGCGGAAGCAGATTTGCTCACGCGGGGACTCCCTCCTTATAATAAGATTGCCATTTGAGGCGCGGGAGACTGGGGCAGACGCTCTCCCGCCCGGGCCCCGCGTCTTGCCGGCCGGGTCACCAACCTGTGCCGGAAACGCGGGACGATCGCCTTTGCGAAACGTTATTTCTTGTTCAAGGAAGAGGGTAGCACAATGAAACGTTTAAGTCAACAATAATTTCAGAGAATTTTGAAAAAAGTATGAGTTTTTCGCAAACTGCACAAGGCTAAAACCGTCATAATAGCCATTTTGACGAAATATCGGCCCATCGAACGTTTCATGAAAAAATCAAAAAAATCTTCATGAGCCTCTTTACAAATAGCGATTCATCCGCTATAATGTGAACCAGAACGATGTGTTTCACGATTATTCCACAGAACGGAAGTGAGCCCATGTCAAGACAGCAGAGTTCCGCCCCCACCATGAAGGATGTGGCCCGGGAGGCGGGCGTGGCCCTGGGCACCGTGTCCAAGGTCATCAACGGCCTGCCGGTGGGGGAGAGCTACCGGGTCCGGGTAGAGGAGGCCGTCAAAGCCCTGAACTACCGGGTGAACAACTACGCCAGGGGCCTCAAGGGCGGCCAGACCTTCATCATCGCGGTGATGGTGCCCAACCTGGTCAGCCCCTATTACTGCCGGGTGGCCCACTGCATCAATCTGGAGCTGGCCGCCCGGGGCTATAAGATGCTGCTGTGCTCCACCGAGTTCGACCCGGTCCAGGAGCAGAATTATGTGATCAGCGCCGAACAGCAGAAGGTGGACGGGATCATCTGCCTGTCCTACAACCCGGACCTGGAGGTGTCGGACGACGTGCCCCTCATCTCCATCGACCGGTATTTCGGCGCCAAGATCCCCTGCGTGGCCAGCGACAACTACGGCGGCGGCCGGCTGGCGGC
This sequence comes from uncultured Oscillospiraceae bacterium, assembly GCA_947624465.1. Taxonomy (GTDB): domain Bacteria; phylum Bacillota; class Clostridia; order Oscillospirales; family Oscillospiraceae; genus Enterenecus. Next base: position 5,557 of record CANQKJ010000120.1, on the reverse strand, counting down.
GGAGAAGCTGGTGGAGAACGGCTGCAAAAACCTGGCCTTTCTGCGCATCGGCTCCGTCCTCACCAACGAGCCCAACAAGCGCAGGGACGGCTTTATCAACGGCTGCGAGTCCCTGGGGGTCCCCTATTCCATGAAGATCGTGGACGACGGCACCCCCTACTCCGAGTTCGAGGACTTCCTGCGGGAGCATTTCCGCGACGGGAAGCTGGATTTCGACGGCATCTTCTGCGTCACCGACTCCCTGGCCCACCTGATCATCGGCTCGCTGCGGACCATGGGGCTGCGGGTGCCGGAGGACGTGCAGGTCATCGGGTTCGACGGCATCCGCAGCTTCGGCGATCTGGAGTACACCTGCTCCACCGTCGTCCAGCCGGTGGAGGAGATCGCCGCCCAGTGCGTGGAGATGGTGCTGGAGAAGGACCGCTCCCGGCTGCCGGCGCTGGTGTGCCTGCCGGTGAGCTACGCCTGCGGCGGCACCACCAAAGGGTGAGGGGCCATGGCCAGCGAGTATTTGAAGTGGAAGTACCGGGACGTGAAGCCCGACGGGCCGCCCCGGGAGCTGACGAAAAAGGAGAAACTGGCCAACTGGTTCTACTATTACAAATGGTGGCTGGTGGTGGGGGCGGTGCTGCTGGTCTGCCTGGGCAGCATCCTCTGGAGCGCCCTGGGCATCGGGAAGGTGAGGCCGGACCACATCTTCGCCTACGTGGGGGAGCGCGCCCTGCCGGAGGACTGTGTGGATGCCCTCCAGCGGGAGCTGGCCACCCTGGGGCAGGACGTGAACGGCGACGGCAGGACCGTGGTGGAACTGCGGCAGTATCCCACCGGCGGCGACGCGTCCGATCCGGAGAGTTCCTCACAGTACGCCTACGCGTACAGCGCCAAGCTGATGGCCGACCTCAACCAGGGGGAGAGCTATTTCTTCCTGCTGGAGGACCCGGAGGGGTTCCAAAAGGGCTATCAGATCCTGGCGGGGCCGGACGGACAGCTGGCCCCGGAGGGGGACGACGGCGTGGCGGGCAAGGTCCTGCCGTGGACCGGCTGCCCGGCGCTGGCCGGCCTGGACCTGGGGAGCTATGAGGCGGACACGCTGAGCGGCGGGACCGTCACCGGGGACTGCCAGGAGCTGCTGTCCGGGCTGTATCTGGCCCGGCGGGGGTTCTATTACGAAAAACAGGCCGTCAGACATGAGGCGGACGGGGCATTGTGGGCCATCCTGACCGAGGGGGCGGTTTTTTCGTGAAGAAAATGAAACGTATCATCCCGGTCGTGGTCCTGGCCGCTCTGCTGCTGTCCGGCTGCGCCGGGCCCTCCGGGCCGGCCGGCCTCCCCGCCGGATGGGGGGAGGCCTGGACCCTGGTGGGGGATCTGCTGGGGGTGGAGCCCATGGAGGGCTTTATCCCCGGCGAGAACAAGGACGCCCTGGGGGCGGCGGGGCTGTACTACGCCACCTGGACCGCCGGCGAGGGGGAGACCATCACCAACGACGAGGGCGAGGAGGCCATCGTATACGACGCCCAGCTCTACGTGCTGACCCAGCAGTATAAGGAGACCGAAAAGGCGGAGGCCGCCCTGGAGGACTGGCAGGAGCGGGAAAAGGAGAACTACGGGTCCGGCGAGGCGGTGGCTGAGACCCACGCCGGCCAGGCGTTCACCGTCCTCCCCCTGCTGGAGGGGAAGGAGGGCAATCCCTACACCCACGGGGCGGCGGCCTTCGCCCTCCATGAGGGGAGCTGGGCCCTCTGCGTGGAGCTGCTGTGCCGGGACGGCTTCAAGGGGGAGCCCCAGGCCGTCCTGGGAGCGTTCCTGGACGGGTTCCACTATAACGACGGATAAGGAGGATGCGCGATGGGCCTGTTTTTCCCCATGGACGACGATCATCTGCCCCCCGGCCGGAGAAAGGGCTTTGCCCGCTACCGGGAGATCTTGGGCCGGGACTTCAAGCAGTTCTATCTGACCAATCTGCTGGCGCTGGCCTCCTTCATCCCGCTGGGGCTGGGGGTGGGCTACGCGGTGCTGTCCCAGAGCGTGCTGGTGCTGATCCCCGTGTCCGTCGTGGGCGGGATGATCGCGGGGCAGGGCCTCGCCGCCATGTACGACCTGATCCTCCGCCGGATGCGGGACGTGATGGACGACTGGTGGGTGTCCTTCAAGCGCTCCCTGCGGCAGAACTGGCGCTCCGCCCTGCTGCCCGGGGCGCTGGAGGGGCTGTTCCTGGGCTTCCTGGTGTTCGCCGGGGCGCTGATCTGGTGGGGCGGGACCCTCACCATCGGCACCGCCCTGCTCCTGTGCGCCGCCATCCTCATCTTCTGCATGATCTTCTCCATCTGGTGGCCCCAGGTGGTGCTGTTTGAGCAAAAGACCGTCATCCGGCTGAAAAACTGCGCCCTGTTCATCCTCCAGAACTTCCCCCGGGTCCTGGGCACGGCCGCCCTCCAGGGGGGCTTCTGGCTGCTGATGTTCCTGCTGCTGCCCTGGTCGGGCTTCGCGGTGCCGGTGCTGGGGGTGTGGTACATCCTGTTCCTGGCGGTGTTCCTCCTGTACGACCGGCTGAACGAGGCCTTTAAGATCGAGGAGCAGATCGGGCGGAAGTTCCCGGAGCAGGTCCCCGATTACGACGACGGCGGCGAGGAGGAGTGACCATGGAGCCTTTGGCGGAAAACCGCTTTACCATCACCAAGGAGCTGTATTACGAGGGCGCTCTGCGGGTGGACCGGGAGCGCATGGCCCCTTTCGCCAAAAAGGCGATGCTGGCGCTGGCCGCGGCGTGGGCGGTGCTGGCGGCGGTCACCCTGTTCAGCCGGGGCAGCGCCGTGTTCGTCCTGATCGAGCTGGTGGTCATCGCCCTGGTGGGGATCTGGCTGACCGTTTTCTTCCCCAGGAGCAAGGCCCGCCGGGGCTGGCGGGCGCTGGAGGACCGCTGCGGGACCGACCTGGAGCGGGTCACCCGGTTCTACCGGGACCGGCTGGAGATCGACGGCGCCGGGGCGGATGTCGCCATCCCCTACGGGGAGGTGGAGCAGTTCCTCTCCTCCGAGCGCCTGCTGATCCTCCTCAGCACGGGCAAAAGGGGCGTTTTGCTGGCCCAGGACGGATTTGTGACCGGCAGCGCCGCCCTCGTGCGGGAGCTGATCGAACAACATCAGGCCACGCCGGACGGCGCGGACGAGGATGAATAAAGGAGCGATGGATATGACGGATATCACTGCGGTGGGCGAGATTTTGATCGACCTGACCCAGAACGGGGCCAATGAACAGGGCATCCCCCGGTTCACGGCCAATCCCGGCGGCGCGCCGGCCAATCTGGCGGTGGCCGCCGCCCGGCTGGGGGCCAGGACCGCCTTTATCGGCAGGGTGGGCCGGGACAGCTTTGGGGACTTCCTCCGGGACACCCTGGCCGCCAACGGCGTGGACGTGTCCGGCCTGTCCGTGGACCCGGTCCAGCACACCACCCTGGCGGTGGTGGCGGTGGACCCCTCCGGGGAGCGGCACTTCAGCTTCTACCGGGACCCCAGCGCCGACGTGGACCTCTCCCCGGAGGACGTGCCGACGGAGGCCCTGGCAAACACAAAATTCCTCCACTTCGGCAGCGTGAGCCTCACCGCCGAACCCGCCCGCAGCGCCACCCTCCACGCGGCCAGGACGGCGAAGGAACACGGCGCACTCATCAGCTACGATCCCAACTACCGCGCCAGCCTGTGGCCCGACGAACAGACCGCCGTGGCGCGGATGCTGGAACCCCTCCCCCTGGTGGACGTGCTGAAGGTCTCCGACGAGGAGCTTCCCCTGCTCACCGGCACGGACGACCTGGAGAAGGGCGCCGCCCTGCTGGCGGAAAAGGACATCCCCCTGATTTTCGTCACCCTGGGCCCCAACGGCGTGTTCTACCGCTTTCAGGGGCGGACCGGCCATGTGCCCGGCGTCCCCTGCACTGTGGGGGACACCAACGGCGCGGGGGACACCTTCTTCGGGGCGGCCCTGTCCCAGCTGGCCCGGGCGAACTCCCTGGATGAGCTGACCGTGCCCGAACTGGAGCGGATCGCCTCCTTCGCCAACCGGGCGGCCAGCATCACCACCAGCCGCCGCGGAGCCATCCCCGCCATGCCCACCCTGGAGGAGGTCACGGGCGGATGTTGAAGGACTCCCCCATCTTCTACACCGTGTGCGGCTGCCTGTGGCTGTTGGTAGCTGTCGTTCTGTACGCGGAGCGCCGGATCATCGTGGCTGAGATCCCGATCCTGATCCTGGCGGCCGCCAGCTTTGCCTACGCGCTCTGGCTGGTCTACAAGTACCGGGGGCGGAAAAAGTGACGCCGGCGGGCGGTCCCTGGGACCGCCCGCTTTTTCTACGCGAAACGCCCACCGGCGGCCGAAACGGGCCGCCGGTGGGCGTTTCAAAAGCAGGAGAAATGGGACTTAGAAGTTGTAGTTCTTGCAGACGGGGGCGCAGGCGTCGGCGGACTCCTTGTCGTACCAGATCAGGTTGTTGCCGCTCTCCTTGTCGAACAGCTGGATCAGCTTCGGCTGGGTGGTGAAGTTCACCTTGGCCCCCTGGGACACATCCACCTTCAGATCCACGGTGGGGATAACCATGACCACCTCGTCCGCGTCGGACCGGGCGTGGAGGTTCACCTCGCTGCCCAGCATCTCGTTCACCTCGATGGTGGCCGTCAGGTCGCCCTCGCCAACAGAGATGTGCTGGGGCCGGATGCCCGCCACGATGTCGCAGGCGGCCTGATTGTTCTGCTTCAGCGCCTTCTGCTGGAAGTCGTCCAGCTTGATCTTGGCGTTGCGGATCTGGGCGTAGTACACCCCGTCCTCCAGCAGCAGCTTGCAGTTGTCGAAGAAGTTCATCACCGGCATCCCGATGAAGCCGGCCACGAACAGGTTCACGGGCTTGTCGAACACCTCGGTGGGGGTGCCGATCTGGTTCACGAAGCCGTCCTTCATGATCACGATCCGGTCGCCCAGGGTCATGGCCTCGGTCTGGTCGTGGGTCACGTACATGAACGTGGTGTTGATGCGCTGGCGTAGCTTGATGATCTCGGCCCGCATCTGGTTGCGCAGTTTCGCGTCCAGGTTGGACAGAGGCTCGTCCATCAGGAACACCTTAGGGTCGCGGACCATGGCGCGGCCGATGGCCACGCGCTGCCGCTGGCCGCCGGACAGAGCCTTGGGCTTGCGCTGGAGATACTGGGTGATGTCCAGGATCTCGGCCACTTCCCTGACCTTCTTGTCGATCTCGTCCTTGGGGACCTTCTTCAGCTTGAGGGCAAAGGCCATGTTGTCGTACACGGACATATGGGGGTACAGTGCGTAGGACTGGAATACCATGGCGATGTCGCGGTCCTTGGGCTCCACATTGTTGCAGAGCTTGCCGTCGATGTACAGCTCGCCGCCGGAGATCTCCTCCAGGCCGGCCACCATGCGCAGCGTGGTGGACTTGCCGCAGCCGGAGGGCCCGACCAGCACGATGAACTCCTTGTCCTTGATGGCAAGGTTCACATCGTGGACGGCGGTGACGCCGCCGTCATACACCTTTTTCAGATCCTTCAACA
>CANQKJ010000119.1 GCA_947624465.1 uncultured Oscillospiraceae bacterium | reverse complement strand
GCAAGCGCATCGCCCTGCCCAACGCGGAGATCATGATCCACCAGCCCTCCGCCGGCACCCAGGGCCAGATCACCGACATGGCCATCCACCTGAAGCGGCTGGAGACCATCAAGAAGCGGATGAACGAGATCCTGGCCGCCAACACCGGCAGGAGCGTGGAGGAAGTCACCGCCGCCTGCGAGCGGGACAACTTCATGTCCGCCGAGGAGGCAAAGGAGTTCGGCATCATCGACAAGATCATCACCAATCGCTGAACGGACAGGGAAGGGAGCGGAGGAGACCTCCGCTCTTTGCCCGTTTGACCCGAAAGGAAGATTCTTATGGCAAGAGACGATTACCGGTCCGTGCGCTGCTCCTTCTGCGGCAAGCACCAGGAGCAGGTGGAGCGGATCATCGCCGGGCCGGGAGCCTATATCTGCAACGAGTGCGTCCACCTGTGCATGGATATCCTGGACGAGGGCCAGGACAATGTGGATACGGTCCGGGATGTGCCCGACGTCATCCCCACCCCAAAAGAGATGGTCGAGGTGCTGGACCAGTATGTCATCGGCCAGGAGGACGCCAAAAAGGCCCTGTCCGTGGCGGTGTACAACCACTACAAGCGTATCTATTTCGGCGGCGGGGACGATGTGGAGCTGCAAAAGAGCAACATCCTGATGATCGGTCCCACCGGCTGCGGCAAGACGCTGTTCGCGCAGACGCTGGCCCGTATCTTGAAGGTCCCCTTCGCCATCGCCGACGCCACCACTCTCACCGAGGCCGGCTACGTGGGCGACGACGTGGAGAACATCCTGCTGCGGCTGGTCCAGGCCGCCGACTACGACATCGAGCTGGCAGAGCGGGGCATCATCTACGTGGACGAGATCGACAAGATCGCCCGGAAGAGCGAGAACACCTCCATCACCCGGGACGTGTCCGGCGAGGGCGTCCAGCAGGCCCTGCTGAAAATCTTGGAGGGCACCGTGGCCAACGTCCCGCCCCAGGGCGGCCGCAAGCACCCCCACCAGGACTTTTTGCAGATCGACACCAAGAACATCCTGTTCATCTGCGGCGGCGCTTTCGACGGGCTGGAGAAGATCGTGGAGCGGCGCATGGACCAGAAGACCATCGGCTTCGGCGCCGACGTGAAGACCGCCAAGGAGCGGGAAAACTCCAACGTGCTGAAATCCGTCCAGCCCCACGACCTGCTGAAATTCGGCATCATCCCCGAGCTGGTGGGCCGTCTGCCCGTCATCACCACCCTGAGCGCGCTGGGCCGGCCGGAGCTGGTCCGCATCCTCACCGAGCCCAAGAATGCCCTGGTGAAGCAGTATATCAAGCTGCTTGACTATGACGACGTGGAGCTGGAGTTCACCCCCGACGCGCTGGACGCCGCCGCCGACAAGGCGCTGGAGCGGAAGATCGGCGCACGAGGCCTCCGGGCGGTGCTGGAGGAGACCATGACCCCCATTATGTACGACGTGCCGTCGGACGAGAGCATCGTCAAGGTGGTCATCACCGGGGACGCCATCCGGGGGACGGGCCGGCCCGAGATCGTCCGCCAGGAGGGGAGACCCGCCCGTCACCGGCTGGGGGGCGCAGACCTCCACGCGGAGAAGGGCGGCAAGGCCGCGCCGCAGGGGAACGTATCGTAAACGCGCTGAGGGGTGGGCGTATTGTCCGCCCCTCTTTTCCCATAGAGGAGGGATCGTATGAGCGACCATACCGTGATGCCCGCGCTGGCGCTGCGGGGACTGACTGTATTTCCACAACTGATCCTGCACTTCGACGTGGGGCGTGAGGCGTCCATCAAGGCGCTGGAGGCCTCCATGGCGGAGAACCGGGCCATCTTCCTGGTGACCCAGCGGGACGTGACCGTGGAGAACCCGCAGGAGAAAGACCTTTACACCATCGGTACTATCGCCGATGTGAAGCAGATCCTCCGCCTGCCGGAGAACAGCGTCCGGGTGATGGTGGAGGGCCGCAGCCGGGGCCGCATGGCGCGGCTCACCGCCACCGAGCCCTATCTGACGGCGGAGGTGGAATATCTGCCCGCGCCGGAGACGCTGCGGGGCAATTCCTCCCGCACCGAGGCCGCCATCCGCCAGGTGTACGCCCACATGGAGCGGTATACCGAGCTGTCCGACCGGGTGCCGCCGGAGGTCTATCTAAAGATGCTGGCCAGCGACGATCCGGCCTATATCTCCGACTACGCCGCACAGAACCTGCCCCTGCGGTTCGAGGACAAACAGGCGGTGCTGGAGGAGCTGCGCCCTGCCTGGCGGATCAGTCTGCTGTGCCGCATTCTGGGCCGGGAGGTGGAGATCCTGGAGGCGGAGACCGAGCTTGCGTCCAAGGTCCACGAGCAGGTGGCCGCCAGCCAGCGGGACTACTTCCTGCGGGAGCAGCTGCGGGTCATCCAGCGGGAGCTGGGCGAGGACGAGGACCGGGACGAGATCGGCGAGTACCGCTGCAGGGTGGCGGAGGCCGATCTGCCCGACGAGGTCCGCGCCAAGCTGGAGAAGGAGATCAAACACCTGGAGAAGCAGCCCTTCGGCTCCGCCGAGGGAGCGGTGATCCGGGGGTATCTTGACACCTGCCTGGAGCTGCCCTGGAACAAAAAGACCAAAGAGCGGGTCAGCGTACACGCCGTGTCCAAAGTGCTGGACGCCGACCACTACGGCCTGGATAAGGTGAAGGAGCGCATCCTGGAGTTCGTGGCGGTGAAGCAGCTCTCCCCCGACCTGAAAGGGCAGATCATCTGCCTGGTGGGCCCGCCGGGAGTGGGCAAGACCTCCATCGCCATGAGCGTGGCCAGGGCCATGAACCGCAAGCTGGCCCGTATCTCCCTGGGCGGCATCCGGGACGAGGCGGACATCCGCGGCCACCGCAAGACCTATATCGGCGCCATGCCGGGGCGGATCATCGCCGGCGTCAAACAGGCGGGCAGCTCCAATCCGGTGCTGCTGCTGGACGAGATCGACAAGGTGGGGGCCGACCACCGGGGTGACCCGGCGGCCGCCCTGCTGGAGGTGCTGGACGGGGAACAGAATTCCACCTTCCGGGACCACTATCTGGAGCTGCCCTTCGACCTGTCCGATGTGATGTTCATTACCACCGCCAACACCACCGACACCATCCCCAAGCCCCTGCTGGACCGGATGGAGGTCATCGAGCTGCCCAGCTACACCGACCGGGAGAAGCTGGAGATCGCCAAACGCCATCTGCTGCCACGGGAACTGAAACGCCACGGACTGACTAGGGCCGGCCTGAAGATCACCGACGAGGCCATCCTCGCCATCATCGCCGGATACACGAGAGAGTCCGGCGTGCGTCTGCTGGAGCGGCGGCTGGCCGCTCTGTGCCGGAAGGCGGCGGTGAGGCGTGTCCGGGACGGGGAGAGGCGGCTGACCGTCACCGAGGGAGACCTGCAGGAACTGCTGGGTCCCCGGCGCTATCAGGACGAGACCCCGGAGCGGGAGCCTCTGGTCGGCGTGGTCAACGGTCTTGCCTGGACCTCCGCCGGCGGTGAGATCCTGGAGGTGGAGGTCAATGTGGTCCCCGGCGCCGGCAAGGTCAACCTGACCGGCAACCTGGGAGACGTGATGAAGGAGTCCGCCCAGGCGGCCCTCTCCTTCATCCGCGCCCACGCGGACCGTCTTGGCGTGGCGGAGGACTTCTACAAGACCAAGGACATCCACGTCCACTTCCCCGAGGGCGCGGTGCCCAAGGACGGCCCCTCCGCCGGGGTGGCCATCGCCACCGCTATGGTGTCCGCCCTCACCGGCGCGCCTGTCCGGCGGGATGTGGCCATGACGGGGGAGATCACCCTCCGGGGGCGGGTGCTGGCCATCGGCGGCCTGCGGGAGAAGACCATGGCCGCCCTGCGCAATCACATCGCCACCGTGCTCATCCCCGCCGACAACGTGAAGGACCTGGACGACATCGACCAGACGGTCCGGGCGGCGCTCAGGTTCGTGCCCATCCGCCGGGCGGACGAGGCTCTGGCGGAGGCGCTGGCCGGCGCGCCCGCCGCGCCCAGGGGGCAGGCCGCCGTGGCGGCCGGTCAGCCCCACGCCGCCGGGGACGCCATCGGCCTGTGCCAGTGAGGTCCCCATGGCGGTGAATTGGAACAAGGCGGAGTTCGTCCGCTCGGCGGCAAAGCCCGCCGATTTCATCCGGGACGGGCTGCCCCAGGCGGTGTTCGCGGGGCGGTCCAACGTTGGCAAGTCGTCGGTCATCAACCGGCTGCTGAACCGGAAGAATTTCGCAAGGGTGGGAGCCGCCCCCGGCAAGACCACCCACATCAACTATTTCCGCGTCGACGGCAGGCTCTACCTGGTGGATTTGCCGGGGTATGGCTACGCTCAGGTGTCCAAGGCGGAGCGGGACCGCTGGGGCCGGCTGATGGAGCAGTGGTTCGCCGGCGCGGGCCGGATGGCCCTGGGCGTACTGGTGGTTGATTCCCGCCATAAGCCCACCGCCGACGACCGCACCATGTCCGACCTGTTTTTGAGTACCGGCCAGCCCTATGTGGTGGTGGGGAATAAGCTGGACAAGCTGAAAAAAAGCGAGATCGAGGGCAATCTGGCGCTGATTCGGGAGACGCTGGAACTGCCCGACCGGGTCCCACTGGTGTCCTTTTCCGCCGAGAAGGGGGAGGGCAGGGACCGCCTGCTGGGCCTCATTTTGGAGCATATGGAGGGAACGCTGTGAAATATGTGCGTTTTGAGGGCCTTCGCGGCCCGGCCTGGGGTGTGGTGAAGGGGGAGGAAGTCCTCTCCCTGAAAAAGGCCCCCTACGAGGGCGTCGAGTACGACGGCGGCAGTCTGCCCCTCAGCGGATGCAGGCTGCTGGCCCCCTGCGAGCCCTCCAAGATCGTCTGCGTGGGCAAAAACTACGCCGACCACGCCCGGGAGATGGGGACGGAGCCGCCCGGCTTTCCCATGCTGTTCCTCAAAGGCCCCAACACCGTCAACAAGCATGAGGGGGCCGTCCACGCGCCCTCCTTCGTCAAGCGGCTGGACTATGAGGGGGAGTTGGCGGTGGTCATCAAGCGCCGGGCAAAGGATGTAAAGGCAAAAGACTTTGCAGACTGTGTGCTGGGCTATACCTGCCTGAACGACGTCACCGCCCGGGACGTGCAGCAGCATGACGGCCAGTGGACACGGGGCAAATCCATGGACGGGTTCTGTCCCATAGGCCCCTGGATCACCGACGAGACGGACCCCTCCGCGCTGAAGGTGGAGACCCGTCTCAACGGCAAGGCGGTCCAGCGGGGGAACACCGCCGACTTCATCACCGGTGTGCCCAGGCTCATCGAGTTCATCACCGCCTCCATGACCCTGGAGCCGGGGGATGTGATCGCCACCGGCACCCCGGCGGGCATCGGCCCCATGGTCCCCGGCGACACGGTGGAGGTGGACATCGAGGGCGTGGGTGTGCTGGTGAACCACGTGATCTGAGCAGTTTTCCCCGGCGGAGAGACCCTCCGCCGGGGATTTTCGCGGCCAAAGTCATGGCGGTTTTTGTCAAAATTAAATAATTTGTGGAAAATTTCCTGGAAAAGCGGTGCAAAATTTCAAAAACTTTAACAAAATTCCGAAAAACACTTGCAAATCGGGTTGGAATCAAGTATACTACGAATGAAATTGTATACTCATTAGGAGGTGATGGTGTGTATCAGGTCGGGGATAAGGTGGTCCATCCCATGCACGGAGCCGGGATCATCGATTCCATCGTCCAACGCAAAGTGGCTGGACAGACCCAGGACTACTACCTGCTGAAGCTGTCCGCCGGAAGCATGATGGTCATGATCCCCACTGGGAGCACCGAGGAGATCGGCGTCAGGCCGGTGGTGACCGGAGAGGAAGCGGAGGACATTCTCAGCGCCATGGAACACCTGGAGGTGGACATGACGCAGAACTGGAACCGCCGTTACCGTGAGAACATGGTGCGGCTGAAGAGCGGCGACCTGCTGGAGGTCGCAAAGGTGATCAAGGGCCTTATGGCCCGGGAGAGCCAGCGGGGTCTCTCCAACGGAGAGCGGAAGATGCTCCACATGGCCAAGCAGATCCTCATCTCTGAGCTGGTTTTGGCCCAGAGCCTGCCCTATGAGACGGTGGAGGCCAGCGTGGACAGCGTACTGCGTCAGTGATCGAGCGGAAGGAGCCGGGAGGGCTCCTTTTTCGCGTACGGATATTTGTTTGGAGGCTATCGCTATGTTGAGACAACTGCTGCATAAGCTGACGGGCAAAAAGGACCAGGTCCGGTGTTCCGCCGTGGTGGTGGCCGCGGGCAGTTCCACACGGATGGGCTTCGATAAGATCTTTGCCGACGTGGGCGGCGAACCCGCCCTCATCCGCTGCCTGCGGACCTTCCAGGCCGCCCCGTCCATTGGCGAGATCGTGGTGGTGGTCCGGGAGGACGCCCTGGGGGAGGCGGCGCGTCTCTGCAAGGAGGCCGGCCTTACCAAGGTGACCAAGGTCATCCGGGGAGGGGACACCCGCACCCAGTCCGCCCGGCTGGGCACCCTGGAGGCCGACGGCAAGGCTAAGCTCATCGCCATCCACGACGGGGCCCGGCCCTTCGTCACCGTGGACGTGATCGAGGACACGGTGGCCCAGGCGGCGGCCTGCGGCGCGGCGGCCCCGGCCCTGCCGGTGAAGGACACCGTCA
>CANQKJ010000118.1 GCA_947624465.1 uncultured Oscillospiraceae bacterium | reverse complement strand
ATCAGGCCAAGTCCGCCGTTGCTCACCGGGCCCAGCATCAGGTTGATGAGGCCGTTGGCGGCGAACATCTTGGAGACATACAGAAGGGAGATGAACTGGGGGATGGCCACCGTCATGACCAGGATGGTCCGCCACAGCTTCTTCAGCCGGATGCCCTTCTTGTTGATGGCCATGGCCACGCCCATGCCCAGGAAGTAGTTGGTGAAGGTGGCAAAGAAGGCCCACATCAGCGTCCAGACCAGGATCTCGCCGAAGGTGGCGGAATAGGACTGGGTGCCGGAGCCGCCGGTGGTGGTCCAGGAGAACAGGGTCCCGAAGTTCTTGAAGCCCACCCAGGTGAACAGCGCGTTGGAGTAGCCGTTGTGGGCGCCGTCGTAGTTGGTGAAGGCCACCAGCACCATGAACACGATGGGCAGTACGGTGAACACCAGGATGCCGATCATGGGCAGGGCCAGCAGGGTCTTGTGGAACTGGTCGTCCACCAGGGACCGCAGGTCGTCCTTGCCGGACTTCAGCTTCTTGCCGGACCGGATGATCTCCTCGGAGATCTTGTTCTGCTTCACGTTGACCCGCCAGGTGTAGATGAAGGCCACGATGAAGAAGATGGTCAGCACGCCGTACAGCAGGATCTTAAAGGAGTTGTCGTGGTACGCGGTGGTGTTCGTGTCATAGATGGGATCGTACACGCTCTCGGGGCCCTGCTTGCCCAGGGAGGGCAGCATGGACAGCCAGTAGCCGCCGGTAGTGATCATGTAGAAGATGAACACCACCTCGAACAGCAGGAAGAGCAGGCCGCGGAGGACCTGCCCCCGGGCGATGTTGCCGAAGCCCATGACCACATAGGAGACTTTGGTCTTCCAGTCGCCGTGGACGAAGGTCACGCCGATGTCTTTCAGCTCGGCGCCGAATTTCAGGACGCCGTCTTTGATGGCGAGCCCGATCTTTTTGAAGAAGCGGCCGATCCCCAGGGGGATGCCGATCAGGATAGAAACCAGTTTGTAGACAAATTTTTGCCATTTCGATAAGCGAAGGTACTCCATATCGCTGTATCTTTTCATCAAATCACCCCTCTAAAAAGATCGGCCGGAGCTTATGCGCTCCATAAGCTCCGGCCGATCATGCTGTGCTGTGTCAGGTCAAGCCAAGCCAGGCTCGATTCGGTTGTCCTGTGTTTTGGCTCAGGCCGCGGGGACCAGAGTGATCTCGCCGGTGGCGGCGTTGAGCTGGATGTTATAGCTGCCGTCGGCCTCGACCACATAGTTCTCGGCGGGATAGGCCACATCCCAGGACTTGCCCTGGCGGCACTTGAACTCGTCGCCGGCCTTCAGCTCAAAGACGTCGTTGGAGGTCCACACGTCGCCGTCGGCGGTCATGGCGAAGTCCACGTCCCAGCTGGAGCCGCCAATGGCGCCGATGACGGTGAAGGCGTTGCGCACCTCGTCGGTCATCTCGAACACGGACTCAAGGCTGGAGGTGTACTGGTCCAGAGCCGCCTGGAGCTCGGCGTCAGAGCCGCCGCCGGTCTTGATGTTGGTGGCGATGACCTTGGCGATATCCCACCAGGAGCCGTGGATGTTGGGCTGAGGGATGGCGTACGCGCCCTGCTCGTTCAGAGCGGTCAGAGTGGGATCGGCGACGACGGCGGGATCAGCGAGCGCCTCGTTGTTGGAGGGACCCCAGCCGAAGGAGCTGAAGCGCTGCAGCTGGCACTCCGTGCCGGTCAGATACTGGGCCAGCTGGTTCAGGGCGGCGCCGCGCTTGGCGTCCTCCTGGGGCTTCAGACCCATCAGCTTGCAGCCGCTGTAGGAGCCGATGTGATAGCTGGTGCCGTCCACCTCGTAGGAGGGCAGATCGGCGACGCCGAAGTTGTCGCCCAGCTGCTCCTTGATGGCGGCGTAGTTCCAGGTGCCGGTGACCACGACGGCGGAGCCGCTGGCGAAGTCAGGAGTGGAGCTGTTGACATACTTGGGGGAGGAGAGGACTTTGTACGCGCCCTTCAGGGCGATGATGCCGTTGGCGGAGTTGAAGTCGTCGTCGATGGAGATGAAGTTGCCGTCGTTGTCGGTGACCCAGTCGGAGTGGCAGCCGGTGGAGAAGAAGAAGCCGGCGAGGTACCAGGCGTTCTCCAGCTCAAAGGAGATGTTCTTGTCGGCGGCCTCACAGTCGGCGACAATGGCCTCCAGGCTGTCCACGTCCTCCTCGGGGATGACGGACTTGTCATAGTACATGAAGTAGCCGTTATCGGAGGTCAGAGGATAGGCATAGAAGTCGGAACCGGCCTGGGCGGCCACCTGGGTGGCGGCGTTGTTGTTGTTCTTCACGAACTCGGCGGCGCCCTGGCCCAGCTTGGTGAGCGCGCCGGCCTGGATCAGACGGGAGAGCTGATCCTGGGCGAAGAAGTACAGGTCGCCGCCGGCGGACACGTCGTTGATCATGTTGGTGGCGGCGTCAGCCTCGGAGACGGGCTCCACGGTGGCGTTGAAGGTGATGCCCAGCTCGTTGGAGCTGTTGAAGGCCGCGACCTGCTCCTTGGTCAGATCGACAGCGGCCTCGGGCACCCACAGGGTGACGTCATAGGTGCCGGCAAGCTCGTTGCCGGTGCCGCCGGGCTGCTGCTCCCCGCCGGGAGTGGTCTCGGTGCCGGGAGTGCTGGGCGTGCCGCCGGTGGGTTCCTTGGGGCCGCAGGCGCACAGCGCCACGACCATGACCAGAGCCAGCAGCAATGCTACTACTTTTTTCATTTTCTTTCCTCCTGTTTTTTATTTGGGCATTATCCTTGCGAAGCAAGGATAAAAAACATGGGGTACCCCATGTTGCCCTATAACAGCAAAATTATAACAAATTATTTCGTCATTGTCCATATACGATTTGCAATCTATCACATCTCAATTTGCACAAAAAATCAAATGGAAATTTGTGCAACTTTTAAAAACTGGATGATCGCGCAAGGGTGGCACCCGCTCGGCGGGCGCCACCCTTCGGTCACATATCCAGCAGTTTCCTCGCGATCTCGGCGGCGATCCCGTCCTTTAAGTGGGCGGAGCCGGCCCCCAGGTACAGATAGTACGCCTCGTCCCCGTAGGTGATGTAGTCCAGCAGGACGCCCTCCCCGGTGTCCGGGTCGTAGACCTGAATGCCGGTCTCCCCCTCCAGCGGGACGATCTCGTCCCCCATCTCGGGCACGTCGATGGCGGGGATGATGAGGATGTCGGCCCGGGTGATGGACACCGTGTCGAACATCACGTAGTCGAAGGGGTGGACCTGTACCATTTTGATGCCCTCGGGCAGGTCCTCCTCCAGGTCCATGGTCAGCTCCACGTCCTGGATGGCGGGCACGTGGCAGAAGATCATCACCTTTTTGCCGTAGGAGGTGTCGGTGGCCAGGCCGAAGACCCAGGCCCACAGCAGGATGGACGCCAAAGCCCACAGGATGAAGCTGTGGAGCTGGGAGAGGATGTTTTTCAGCACTCTCATTCCGCCACCTCCACCGCCGCCGCATAGCCGTGGGCCATATACACGGCGGAGGCGGGCAGCTCCGCCAGGCGCTTCGCCCGGTTCTCATGGACCAGCGCCTTCTTAACGCCCGTCTCCGAGGCCACCTCCACCCGCCGCACGGTGATGCTGCCCCGGATCCTGAGCCGCTCGTCGGTGACGGTGACGGGGCCGTCGATCCGCTCCCGGGGCTCCGAGCGGAGCATATTGGCGTGGCCGATCTCCTTCTTCCCCGCGCTGACGGTGAAAATGCCGTCATAGATGCAGATCCAGCCCGCCACGGTGCTGACGAGGACGGCGGCCAGCTCCAGCTTCCCGGCGTTTCGGGCGTTGGCCAGCGCGGCCAGGACGATACAGGCGATGAGCGCGGCGGCCGCCAGGACGATCAGCGCCGCGCGGTGGCGTTTGACCCGCCGCTCCAGGAGGGCGATGTCCTCCTCGGTATACAGTTCCACGATGTTCCGGGGCATCTCTCCACCACCTCGCCTTCTACCATACCACAGTTTTCCGCCGTTTACAAGGGCGGCGGATCAACGTTTTTTCGTCTTGACAATTCCCGCGCGCCCGCGCCATAATGATACCGATGAGCCCGTCTCCGTATCATTTGAAATGGAGGTATCGAACATGAAAAAGCTTTTGGCGTCCGTCCTGGCGCTCCTGATGCTGCTCACCGCCTGCGGAGGTCCCTCCGCGGGCCCCTCCGCCACGCCCTCTGAGGCCCCCTCACAGGAGCCCTCCGCCCCCGCCGGCGAGGTGGCCGTCACCGACGTGACCCTGGAGGACGGCGACGTGACCGACGACAACTACCGGGTGTTCTACGAGATCTTCGTCGGCTCCTTCTCCGACTCCGACGGGGACGGCGTGGGCGACCTGCGGGGCATCATCGACCGGATGGACTACCTGAACGACGGGGATCCCGCCAGCGGCCTCAGCCTGGGGATCGAGGGCATCTGGCTCTCCCCCATCCTCACCTCCAAAAGCTACCACAAGTATGACGTGGACGACTATTACGCGGTGGACCCCGCCTTCGGCACCGAGGACGATCTGAAAGAGCTGCTGGACCTCTGCCATGAGCGCGGCGTGAAGGTCATCATGGACATGGTCATCAACCACTCGGGCCGGAACAATCCCTGGTTCACCGCCTTTGTCAACGCCCACAGGAGCGGCGACGCCTCCGACCCCTATTACGACTTCTACACCTGGTACGCCGCGCCGGACAACCCTCCCGGGGGCAGGACCTTCTACCCCATCCCCGGCACCGACCACTATTACGAGGGCAATTTCTCCAGCGATATGCCCGAGCTCAACTACGATAACGAGGCCGTCCGCCAGGCGGTGGTGGACGTGGCCAAATACTACCTGGACCTGGGGGTGGACGGCTTCCGGTTCGACGCGGCCAAGTACATCTACTTCGGCGACAACGAGAAGAGCGGCCAGTTCTGGGTGTGGTATATGGATCAGCTCAGGGCCATCAAGCCCGACATCTACACCGTGGCCGAGGTGTGGGACGCCGACGCCATCACCTTCGACTACTTCCCCGCCCTCAACTGCTTCGACTTCACCACCAGCCAGACCGACGGCCGGATCGCCGCCGCAGCCAGGGGCGGCAGCGTGGACGCCTACACTTCCTATGTGGACGGCTACCTGGACGAGATCCAGGCGCTCAATGAGGACGCCATGATGGTGCCCTTCATCGCCAACCACGACACCGACCGGGCGGCGGGCTTCCTGAATCCCGCCAACGGCCAGGCCCAGATGGCGGCCAATCTCTACCTCCTCTCCCCCGGCTCTCCCTTCCTCTATTATGGGGAGGAGATCGGTATGCGCGGCTCCCGGGGCGGCGCCAACACCGACGCCAACCGCCGGCTCAAGATGGAGTGGGGGGACGGCGACACCATCGCCGACCCTGAGGGCAGCACCTATGCCGCCGACAAGCGGGTCTCCGCCACCGTCCAGGAGCAGCTGGCGGACGCGGACAGCCTCTATAACTACTACAAGCGGGTCATCCTGGTCCGCAAAGCCAACCCCGCCATCGCCAGAGGGGACTACACCCCCCTGGACCTGGAGGGCGCCAAGGTGGGCGGCTTTGTGTCCGTCTACGGGGACGACACCGTAGCCGTCATCCACAACACCGGGACCGAGGCTGTGACCGTGGACCTGGCCGCCGCCGGCGCCTCGTTCACCGGGATCAACGACACGGTGGGCCTGGGGAGCGCCTCCCTGGACGGAAGCGTCCTCACCCTGGACGGCCAGACCAGCGTGGTGCTGGGCCGGTGAGCCGGAGAAGGCTCGAAAAAACAGTCTGCGGGGTCCATGCCCGCCATGGAGTGATCACCATAGACACGAAACCGACATCTCTCAAGAAGTATTTCGACTCCCGGGCCTTCCGGGAGGAATACCACTGCGACGCCCCCCTGGGCGCCTTCCGGGAGGCGGGGCGGACCGTGTTCCGCCTGTGGGCCCCCACCGCCTCGGCGGTGGTCCTGCGCCTCTTTGCCCGGGGAGCCGGCGGCGGGCCGCTGGAACAGCTCGCCCTCTCCAGGGGGGAGCGGGGGCTGTGGAGCCGGGAGGTCCCCCGGGACCTGGACGGCGTGTACTACGACTATCTGGTGACGGTGGACGGCGAAACCCGCCGCACCGCCGACCCCTATGCCCGGGCCTGCGGCCTCGATGGGGAGCGGAGCATGGTCGTCGACTTGAGGTCCACCGACCCGGAGGGCTGGGGAACGGACAAGGCCCCTCCCCTCCCCCCGGAGAACGTCATCTACGAGCTGCACGTCAAGGATTTCTCCTGGGACCCGGCCTCCGGCGTGCCGGAGGAGTACCGGGGCAAATTCGCCGCCCTGACCCTGGAGGGGACCACCCTGCGCGGCGACGGCGTCCACCCCACGGGGCTGGACTATTTAAAGACCCTGGGGATCACCCACGTCCAGCTCATGCCGGTGTTCGACTACGGCTCGGTGGCGGAGGGCGGCGATCCGGGCGAGTACAACTGGGGCTACGACCCGGTGAACTACAACGTGCCCGAGGGTTCCTACTCCACCGACCCCGGCGACGGCGCGGTCCGCGTCCGGGAGCTGAAGGAGGCCGTCCAGGCCCTCCACCGGGCGGGGCTGCGGGTCATCATGGACGTGGTGTATAACCACACCTACCGCCTGGACTCCTGGCTG
>CANQKJ010000117.1 GCA_947624465.1 uncultured Oscillospiraceae bacterium | reverse complement strand
GACCTGCGCTCCATCCGGCAGAAGATCCGGGAGGTATGTACCCGCACCTTTTAGAACCTGTATTCACAAGCGTTACACGCCGTCTGGGCGGGTCTTTTGCCGCCATACTGCGTTGATTTTCCTTGCCATACATCCAGTATGGCGGCGTCAAATCGCCTTGTCTGGCGCCAAAATTCCTCGCCCTTCAGGCATGCCCCGCTTATGAAAACAGGTTCTTAGATCCCGTCCTCCTCGGGCAGCAGGTTCATCACCGACACCTCAAAGGCGGTGCGGGTGACCTGCTCCCCGTCGATGACCTTGTGGTACTGCCGGCTCTGGAGCCTTCCCTCCAGCCGGAGCATACTGCCCACGGGGAGTTCCCCGCAGTGGGCGGCCAGGGACCCCCAGGCGATGCAGGGCAGATAGTCCGCCCGCCCGTAGGGCCGGTTGACGGCCAGCAGCAAATCGCAAATCTCCCGGCCAAGGGGGGTCCGTCGCACCACCGGCTTGCGGCAGAGGGCCCCCGCCAGGACGAGCCGGTTTTCGCCGGTCTCCTCCTCCGCGGGGGCGGCGGCCCGCACCAGCACGGTGACCACCAGCTTGCTCCCCTGGCCGGAGCGGTTGTTGTAGGAGCGCACCTCCCCCTGGACGGTGAGCCAGTTCCCGGCCGCCCACAGGTCCGCGTCCGGCGCCGCCGCGATGAGATTCAACGTGTCGTCCGTCCCGGACAGCCGCGGCACCCGGAAGGGCGCGATGTAGTAGTCGATCCCGTGGTTCCGGTGGGACAGGGCCGGCGCCCCCGCCACCTGTCCCCGCAGGACGATTTTGTTTTCCCCTCTGTACTCCTCCATAGGCGATCACTCCGCTTCGTCAAAATGGCATCTGCCCTGACTATATGCGCCGGCAAAGCCAAGTATGACCATTGACAACCGCTGAAAAAGGTGTATAAAATAGAGGGGATCGGAGAGCGCTGAGGCTCTCCCGGCAAAGGAGGTCTGACCAATGGAACTGGAGCTTAGCCGCAAGCAGTTTCGGCGTCTTTTGGACATGGTATATATCGGGAACTGGATCCTCAACTCCACCAGGGGGGAGGACCGCTTCAAGGACTACGACGAGGTGGAGAGCCTGCTGTTCGCCAAGGCGGCGCGGGAGGGTATGCCCACCCTGGCCGAGGAGTACCAGGGAGAGATCATCCCCTCCCGGGCCTTCGCGGAGGGAGGCATCCACGAGGCCATCATGGACTATGAGAACAACGTGTTCTTCGAGATCCTGGCGGAGGACCTGGCCCGCCGGGACATGGACGACGTGCCCATCGACGAGAGCAACTACGACGAGCTGACCCAGCGCATCGACGCCTACATCGACGAGTTCGAGGCCCACGGCACCGACAACATCACCGTGGACTGCTGAGGTCCGCCCTCTGAGCGGCGGAGAAAGGGGGAGCGCCCCCGTGCGGAAAAAACTGCCCGACCTGTTGTTTCTGGGCGCCATTCTCATACTGCTGACGGCGGGGCTGGTGCGGACCCTGTTCTTCCCCAAGGAGATCAACACCTACGAAAACCGCTACGCCAACCAGATGCCCGCCCTCACTGCGGAGAGCTATCTGGACGGCTCCTTCCAGCAGGGTGTGGATGACGCCCTCAGCGACCAGGTGAACTTTTCCTCCTACTACAAAAAAGCGTATAACCTTACCAGGACCGCCAGCCTGCGCCTGCTTTTGGAGCCTCTCCTCCGGCGCTGGCCTGACCGGTATTTTACTTTTCAGGGCTCCCGCATCTTCGGCGGGGACTATGTGACCTACTGGACCAGGCCGCTGTCCTCCATGACCGACGCGCTGGATGAGCGGGCCGCCAACTATAACGAGGTGTTCGCCCGCCTGCCCGACACGGAGTTCTGTCTCTATTACATCGAGAAGGACACGGATATCGACTTTGAGACCGGCGAAAAGACGCTGGCCTATGAGTATCTCCGGGACCGGCTGGACCTGCCGCCGGAGCGGACGGCCCGCTTTGCCGTCGACAGCTTCGACGTCTTTGCGGATCGCTTTTACCGCACCGACCACCACTGGAACCACCGGGGCTCCTACGAGGGCTACCTGGAACTCCTCTCCCTGCTGGGGGTGGAGGACGAGCCTCTGGTCCCGCTGGAGGAGGTGACGCTGCCGGGCCGGTTCTCCGGCTCCAAGGCCCCCGAGGGGATGTGGGAGACCGTGTCCATGTACCGGTTCGACTTCCCCGCCATGGAGGTGACCGTCAACGGCGCGCCCGCCGACGGGTACGGCAATCAGGAGCTGTTCTGGTCCGGCCAGGGCTGGACCCCCACCTATGGGGACATCTACGGCGGCGACATGGGCGAGGTGATCCTCTCCGGCGGAAAGAGCGGCGGAGGCTCCGTCCTGCTCATCGGGGAGTCCTTCGACAACGCCGTGCTGCGGCTGCTGGCCAGCCATTTCGACACCCTCTACTCGGTGGACCTGCGCTATTACAGCGCCTATATGGGGGAGGAGTTCCGGCTGTCCGACTACCTGGCCGCCCACGGGATCGACCGGGTGCTGCTCATCGGCAACATCGACTACTTCGTGTCGGACGATTTCCGTCTGGAGGGCTGAGCTATGGTATTCAGCAGTATGCCCTTCCTGTACCTCCTGTTCCCCGTGACCTTCCTGGCCTATTTTGCCCTGCCCTGGCGGCCATGGCGCAACGGGGTGCTGCTGGCGGTCTCCCTGCTGTTCTACTCCTGGGGAGAACCCCGGCTGCTCCTGCTGATGCTGGCCGCCTCCCTGGCGGCCTACCTGGGCGGTCTGCTCATGAGCCGGTTTGAGAGGAAGCCCGCCGCGAAGCGGGCCGTCTTTCTCGTCACCGTGACGCTGCTGGTGGGCAATCTGTTCGTGTTCAAATACCTGAACTTCGCGGCGGACAACCTGGACCGTCTGCTGGGGGGCGGCGCGATCTCCCTCCCCGCCATCGCCCTCCCCATCGGCATCAGCTTCTACACCTTTCAGATCCTCTCCTACGTCATCGACCTCTACCGGGGCAGAGTGGCGGTCCAGCGAAACTTTTTCTACCTGACGCTGTACGTCTCCTTCTTCCCCCAGCTGATCGCCGGCCCCATCGTCCGCTACGAGACCATCGAGGACGAGATCCGCTGCCGCAGGGAGACGCTGGAGGACGCGGCGGCGGGCGCCCGGCGGTTCATCGTCGGCCTGGCCAAAAAGGTGCTGGTCGCCAACTCCGCGGCCCCCATCGCCGAACTGATCTACGCGGGCTCTCCCCAGATCTACGGCACCGCCCTCTACTGGGTGGCGGCGCTGGCCTATACCTTCCAGATTTATTTCGACTTCTCCGGCTATTCCGACATGGCCATCGGCCTGGGACGCATCTTCGGGTTCCACTTCCTGGAGAACTTTGACCATCCCTACGTCTCCAGATCGGTCACCGAGTTCTGGCGGCGGTGGCACATCTCCCTGTCCTCCTGGTTCCGGGACTATGTGTATATCCCCCTGGGCGGCAACCGGGTGAGCCGGGGCCGCTGGGTGTTCAACATTCTGGTGGTGTGGAGCCTCACCGGCTTCTGGCACGGGGCGAGCTGGAACTTCCTGCTGTGGGGCCTGTATTACGCCGCGCTGCTGGTGCTGGAAAAGCTGGCGCTTGGCCGGCTGCTGGACAGGCTCCCCGGCTTTGTCCGCTGGGCGTACACCTTCCTCATCGTCACGGTGGGCTGGGTGATCTTCGATCTCACCGATTTCAGCCAAATGGCGGCGGCGCTGCGCGCCATGTTCACCTACCGGCCCACCGACTGGCTGGGCGCGGCGGCGGCCAACTCGGAGCTGCTGCGGGCGGTCTGGCTCCTGCCGCTGGGGTTCGTGTGTATGCTGCCCATCTCCAAACGGATCCCGCCGCCCGACAGCGCGGCGGCCCGCGCGGCGGCAAATCTGGCCTGTCTGGCGCTGGCGGGCGCCTGCGTCTGCGCCATCATCAGCTCCGCCTATAACCCCTTTATCTATTTCCGCTTCTAAAGCCGGGCCCCGGCGCGAAAAAGCCTCCGAACGCAGCTCGTTCGGAGGCTTTTGTCATTTCTTCTTTTTCTTTTTGCCGAAGAAGTCCCGCACGGGGTCGGAGGGATCGCCGCCGCCCTCCCCCATGGTCTCGGCATAGGCCCGGAGGGCCTCCCGCTGCTGGGCGGTCAGGTTCCGGGGCACCTCCAGCCGCACGGTAACGTACTGGTCGCCCCGGCCCCGGCCGTTCACATTGGGGGCGCCCTTGCCCCGCAGCCGGAACATCGCGCCGGGCTGGGTGCCGGCGGGCAGGCTGTACTTCACCTTGCCGTCGATGGTGTCGATCTGCAGCTCCGCGCCCAGGGCCGCCTGGCTGAAGGACACCGGCTGCTCCAGGTAGAGGTCGTCCCCGTCCCGCCGGAAGCGGGCGTCGGGCCGGACGGACACCACCACCAGCAGATCGCCGGAGGGGCCGCCGTTGGTCCCGCTGTTCCCCTCCCCCCGGATGGGGATGGTCTGGCCGTTGTCGATGCCGGCGGGGATGTGTATCTTGATCTTGCGGTGGCGGGTGACCTGCCCGTTGCCGCCGCAGGACCTGCAGGGGCTCTTGACGATCTTGCCGCGGCCGTGGCACCGGGGGCACTCCCCCACGGTGGTGACCGAACCCATGATGGACTGCCGCTGTATCCGCACCTGGCCGGCGCCCCGGCAGTCGGGGCAGGTCTCGGGGCTGGTGCCTGGGGCCGCGCCGGAGCCGCCGCAGTCGGGGCAGTTCTCCGCCCGGTTGAGGCCGATCTCCTTGTCGCAGCCGGTCATGGCCTCCATGAAGTCGATGGTCAGGCCCGCCCGGAGGGAGGCCCCCCGCTGGGGGCCGCCGGGATTGGACCGCCGGCCTCCGCCGCCGAAGCCGCCCCCAAAGCCCCCGCCGAAGAAGGAGCCGAAGAGGTCGCCCAGGTCCAGATCCCCCATGTCGAAGCCGAAACCGCCGGGTCCGCCGGCTCCCGCGCCGAAGTTGGGGTCCACCCCCGCGAAGCCGAACTGGTCGTACCGGGCCTTCTTGTCGTGGTCGGACAGGATCTCGTAGGCCTCGTTGACCTCCTTGAACTTGGCCTCGGCGGACTTGTCGTCGGGATTCATGTCCGGATGGTACTTCTTGGCCAGCCTGCGGTACGCCTTCTTGATCTCCTCGTCGGAGGCGCTCTTGCTCAGCCCCAGCACCTCATAGTAATCTCGTTTTTGGTCGGGCATATGTTCTCACCAGCTTTGCGGATAACGCCGCGCAAGGCGGGGCATGGCCCCGCCTTCACGGTGTATCGGAATGGTTGGATGGTCTGTCACTTGTTGTTGTCGTCGTCCACGACCTCATAGTCGGCGTCCACCACGTTGTCGCCGCCGGCGCTGCCGCCCTGGCCGCCGTAGCCGCCCTGCGCGCCGCCGTTGAAGCCGCCGCCCATGTCGGGGCCGGGGCCGCCCTGGCCGCCCTGCTGGCCGTACAGCTTCTCGCTGACGGCGTAGAAGGCCTTGGTCAGCTCCTCGGTGGCGTTCTTGATGGCCTGGGTGTCGTTCCCCTTCAGGGTCTCCTTCAGGCGGTTCAGGGCGCTCTCCACGGGGGCCTTGTCGGCGGGGGACAGCTTGTCGCCCAGCTCCTCCAGGGTCTTCTCGGTCTGATAGGCCATCTGGTCGCCCTGGTTGCGGACGTCCACCTCTTCCTTCCGCTTGGCGTCCTCGGCGGCGAACTGCTCCGCCTCCCGGACGGCCTTGTCGATGTCGTCCTTGGACATATTGGTGGAGGAGGTGATGGTGATGTGCTGCTCCTTGCCGGTGCCCAGGTCTTTGGCGGACACGTTGACGATGCCGTTGGCGTCGATGTCGAAGGTGACCTCGATCTGAGGCACGCCGCGGCGGGCGGGGGCGATGCCGTCCAGCATGAACCGGCCCAGGGTCTTGTTGTACTGGGCCATCTCCCGCTCGCCCTGGAGCACATGGACCTCCACGGAGGTCTGGTTGTCGGCGGCGGTGGAGAAGATCTGGCTCTTCTTCACGGGGATGGTGGTGTTGCGGTCGATGAGCTTGGTCATCACGCCGCCCATGGTCTCGATGCCCAGGGACAGAGGGGTCACGTCCAGCAGCAGCAGGTCCTTCACGTCGCCGGTGAACACGCCGCCCTGGAGAGCCGCGCCCATGGCCACGCACTCATCCGGGTTGATCCCCTTGAAGCCCTCCTTACCGGTGAGCTTCTTCACCATCTCCTGCACGGCGGGGATGCGGCTGGAACCGCCCACCATCAGCACCTTGTTGATCTGGCTGCCGGAGAGGCCGGCGTCGCTCATGGCCTGGCGGACGGGGCCGGCGGTGGCCTCCACCAGATGGGCGGTGAGCTGGTCGAACTTGGCCCGGGTCAGGGTCAGCTCCAGGTGCTTGGGGCCGGTGGCGTCGGCGGTGATATAGGGCAGGTTGATGTCGGTGGAGGTGACGCCGGACAGCTCGATCTTGGCCTTCTCGGCGGCCTCCTTCAGGCGCTGCATGGCGTTCTTGTCATTGGTCAGGTCGATGCCCTCCGCCCGCTTGAACTCGGCGGCCATCCAGTCCATGACGCACTTGTCGAAGTCGTCGCCGCCCAGGCGGTTGTTGCCGGCGGTGGCCAGCACCTCGATGACGCCGTCGTCGATGTCCAGCACGGACACGTCGAAGGTGCCGCCGCCCAGGTCGTACACCATGATCTTCTGGGCCTGCTCCTTGTCCACGCCGTAGGCCAGGGCCGCGGCGGTGGGCTCGTTGATGATGCGCTTCACGTCCAG
>CANQKJ010000116.1 GCA_947624465.1 uncultured Oscillospiraceae bacterium | reverse complement strand
CCCCGTTGTTGCTGCGGTAGTCCAGCATCTCGTCGAACTCGAAGATGGGCATCAGCTCGATGGCGTTGACCCCCAGCTCCTGGAGATAGGGCAGCTTTTCGATCAGCCCGGCGAAGGTGCCGGGGTGCTTCACGCCGGAGGAGGGGTCCTGGGTGAAGCCCCGGACGTGGAGCTCGTAGATCACCAGGTCCTCCATGGGGATCAGGGGGGAGCGGATGTTCCCCCAGTCGAAGGTGTCCCGCACCACCCGCGCCCGGTAGTGCTGGCCGTGGGGGTTGGGCTGTGCCCACTTGCTCTGGCCGGTGACCGCCTTGGCATAGGGGTCCAGCAGGTATTTCGTCTTGTCGAACAGCAGGCCCTTGGCGGGGTTCCAGGGCCCGTCCACCCGGTAGGCGTACTCGAAGTTTCGGATGTCCAGGTCGAATACGATCATGGAGTACACGTTGCCGATGCGGTAATGCCGGGGGAAGGGGATGACGGCGTAGGGCTCCTCCTCCTTGCGCCGGAACAGCAGCAGCTCGATGGAGGTGGCCCCCTGGGAGGACACGGTGAAATTCACCCCGCAGGGGATGGCCGTGGCGCCGTTGATCTCATAGAGGCCGGGGCGCACGTCGAAGCCGTTGATCCGATCCAGGGGGATCAGGTTCACCGCCCTGGGGAAGTCGAAGAGCTGGCGGGAGGCGACGCCGTCCATCCGCGCCAGATTTTCCAGTTGATTGTCCATAGGCATGGGCCTCCTTGCCGCGCCGCCGGGCGCGCGAACGCACATAAACATACCTTTAACAGTATATGTGCCGGCGGGCGGGCCGTCAAGCAAAAGTTGCCGGTCCGGGGCGAAAATCGGGCCTTTCGGGGGATTTCAAGGAAAGTTTACCAAATCTTCAAAATCAGTTCTTGTGTTCGGGGGAAATCCTGCTATACTATACCCCGGCGGCGAAAAATGACTGTTTCAGAGAGGAGGGCGCGCCGGTGAGGGAGAGGACCGTGAAGATCCTGCTGTGGGCGGTCACCGTCCTGCTGCTGGGCGGCACCCTGCTGTGGCTGTGGGCCACCGGCTTCTTTGAGGCGACCGCCAGCCCCGAGGCCATGGAGGAGTATATCGCCCGGTGTACCCCCTGGTCCCATCTGGCCTACTTCGCCATCCAGTTTGCCTCGGTGATCATCGCCCCCATCCCCAGCAACATCACCGCCGCGGCGGCGGGGTGGCTGTTCGGCGTGCTGCCCGCCTTCCTGCTCACCTGGGGGGCGGTGGCGGCGGGCTCGGTGGTCGTCTTTGCCCTGGCCCGGGGGCTGGGGCAGGGGTTCGTCCGGCGGCTGGTGGGGGAGAAGTCCTCCGGCAAATACCTGGAACTGATCCGCCGCAAGCGGGACGTGTTCCTGTTCATCGCCTTTCTGTTTCCCTTTTTCCCCGACGACGTGCTGTGTATCCTGGCGGGGCTGACGGATATCCCCCTGGGGCGGTTCGTCCTGATCGTGCTGCTGGCCCGGCCCTGGGGCCTGCTGGCGGCCTGCGCCGTGGGCGGGAACGCCGTCAGGCTGCCCCTGCCGGCCATGCTGGCCCTGGGTGTCCTGGGGCTGGCCATCGTGGCCCTGGCCCTGAAATACGGCGACAGGATGGAGGAGGCCGTCCTCAAACGGATCAACAAAACGAAAGAATGAGAAAGGGGCGGCCTTTGACCGCCCCTCTTTTGCGCGTATTTGTCACTCCGCCTCATGTCCCTGTGCGCGGATCACGTCCACGACCCCCTGGGCCAGAGACTGGCACTGCTCCTTGTCGGGGGCCTCCACCATCACCCGGACCAGAGGCTCGGTGCCCGACTCCCGGACCAGGATGCGGCCCGTGTCCCCCAGCTCATCCGCCACGGCGCTCACGGCGGCCTTGACGGCGGGGTCCTCCTGGGCGGCCTGTTTGTCCTTCACCCGGATATTGATCAGCACCTGGGGATAGATGGTCACCGGCTCGGCCAGGCGGCTCAGGGGCACGCCCCGGGCCAGGATGACCTCCATCACCTTTAGGGCGGTGAGGATGCCGTCCCCGGTGCGGGCGTATTTGGACAGGATGATGTGGCCGGACTGCTCGCCGCCGATGCGGTGGCCGCCCTTCACCATCTCCTCGTACACGTACTTGTCGCCCACCCTGGTCTTGGCGTAGCCGATCCCCTGCTCGTCCAGGGCCTTGTACAGGCCGAAGTTGGACATGACGGTGGTCACCACCGTGTTGGTGGTCAGCTTGCCCCGCTCCTTCATGTACCGGCTGTACAGGTACATGATCTTGTCGCCGTCCACCAGCCCGCCCTTCTCGTCCACGGCCAGGCAGCGGTCCGCGTCCCCGTCGAAGGCGAAGCCCACGTCGCACCCGTTCTCCCTGACAAACTTTTTCAGCCCGTCGATGTGGGTGGAGCCGGCGTCCAGGTTGATGTTCAGCCCGTCGGGCTTGTCGTTGATGGCCATTACGTCGGCCCCCAGGGCGCGGAACACGTTGGGGGCGATGGACCAGGCGGAGCCGTTGGCGCAGTCCAGGGCCACCTTTTTGCCCCGGAAGGAGTACACCGCCAGGGAGATCAGGTAGCCCATGTACCGGTTCCGGCCGGAGGTGTGATCCACGATGGAGCCGATCCGGTCCCCGGTGGCGAAGGGCAGCTCCTGCCAGGGCTGACCGTCCAGCTCCAGATGGCCGTCCAGATAGTCCTCCAGCAGGCGGATGGTGCCCTCGTCCATCTTCTCGCCCTCCCGATTGAACAGCTTGATGCCGTTGTCGCAGAAGGGGTTGTGGGAGGCGGAGATCATCACGCCGCAGTCGAAGCCGTCCACCCGCGTCACGTAGGACACGGAGGGGGTGGTGGTCACGTGGAGCAGGTATACGTCCGCCCCGGAGGCGGCCATGCCCGCGCTGATGGCGTATTCCAGCATATAGCTGGACCGGCGGGTATCCTTGCCCACCACGATGGCGGGGCGCTTGCTGCGGCCGTAGTACCAGCCCAGGAAGCGGCCGATGCGGTAGGCGTGGTCGCCGGTGAGCCCCTCGTTGGCCTTGCCCCGGAAACCGTCGGTGCCGAAATATTTGCCCATGCGTTATTCTCCTTTTTGGGGGACGACGACGCCCCCGGTCTTATAGATGCTGTCCGCCGGGACCGCCCCCCGGACGCAGGACACGGGATAGACGCGGCTGTTCCGCCCCACCACCGTGCCGGGGTTGAGGACGCTGTTACAGCCCACCTCCACATGGTCGCCCAGGACGGCCCCGAACTTTTTGCGGCCCGTCTCGATGTGGCCGTCCCCATCCTTCACCACCACCAAGGTCTTGTCCGACTTCACGTTGGAGGTGATGGACCCCGCCCCCATGTGGCTCTTATAGCCCAGGATGGAGTCCCCCACATAGTTGTAGTGGGGGGTCTGCACGTTGTCGAACAGGATGACGTTTTTCAGCTCCACGCTGTTGCCGACGACGCAGTTCGCCCCAACGAGCGCGGAGCCCCGGATGAAGGCGCAGTGGCGGACCTCGGTCTCCGGCCCGATGATGCAGGGAGCCCCCAGGTACGCCGAGGGGAACACCTTCGCCGTCCTATGCACCCACACCTGGGGGGCGCGCTCCTCGTAGTCGGGGCCCAGCGTCGGGCCCAGAGAGAGGATCAGCTCCTTGATGCCGTCCAGGGCCTCCCAGGGATATGTAAAGCCGGACAGATAGTCCTTCGCCAGGGTGTGGCTCAGGTCCAGCAGACCGTTGACAGTCAGGTCCATAGTCAGAACTCCTTTTTATGGTTTGAACGCCGGCACCCGCTTTACCAGCAGGGCGGAGACGACGCCGATCAGAATGCCCGCCACGGTGCCCGACACGCACAGCACCGGCAGATACCAGGCCAGGCGGGTGGTCTCCAGCAGCAGCGCGGCCACCAGGATCTGCCCCGCGTTGTGGGCCACGCCCCCCGCCACGCTCACCCCCGTCTCGGAGAATTTGCCGGTGCGCTTCAGCAGGCACATGACACACAGGGACAGCGCCGCCCCCGCCAGGCTGTACGCCAGGCTGACCCCGTTCCCGAACAGGGCGGAGGCCAGCAGCACCCGCGCCAGAGACAGGGCCCAGGCGTCGGCCGCGCCCAGCCGGTACAGGGCGAACACCACCACCAGATTGGGCAGGCCCAGCTTCACCCCGGGCACGCCGGGGGAGGGGAGCAGGGACTCGGCGTAGGACAGCGCCAGCGCCAGGGCCGCCAGAAGCCCGTATCGGGCGATTTTTGAGGCCTTCATGCCGTCACCTCACCGGGCCGCGGCATCGAAGCCGCCGTCGGGGCCGTTCTCCACCGTGACCACCACCTGGTGGGGCAGGCACACGATGGACTCGCCGGTCCAGCGGACGGCCCCCATCTTCACGCACAGCAGGTCGGGGCAGTCGGCGGACTCCATGCGGGCGGCGCCGTCCTCGACGATGAGCAGGTTGTGTCCGCCCTCCGTCTCAATGGGCAGGGAGGCGTCCCGGTCCAGGGGCAGTTCCGCCACCGTCTCGCCGTGGACGGAGACGGACACATAGCCGCCGCTGTGCCGGCCAAGGCGGAGAAACAGGCCCAGCGCCCCGGCTAAAACCAGCAGGGCGGCGATGAGGAGAATGTCGTGACCATGTGTTCTGAGCCAGTCCAAAACGCCGCCCCCTTCCGTCACGCTATCATATCACACCGAAACGGGAGAATCAACCACAAAAAAGGAGGGCCTTTCGGCCCTCCCAAAGCATATGCGGTTTACTCCGCGTTGACGACCTCCGCGGCGGAGATGTTCAGGGCGACCAGGCAGCCGGCCTTGCAGACCTCGATGCACTTGCCGCAGCCGTCGCACTTGGCGTAGTCGATGGAGGCCAGGTTGTCGGTGACGGTGATGGCCCCGGTGTGGCAGTTCTTCTCGCACAGGCGGCAGCCGATGCACCCGGCCTTGCAGGCCTTGCGGGTGCCGGCGCCCTTCTGGCGGCTGTTGCAGTCCACCACCATGTGGGCGCTGGCGGGCCGGATGGCGATGACCCCGTTGGGGCAGGTCTTGGCGCACTTGCCGCAGCCGATGCACACGCTGGTGTCCACCCGGGCCAGATTGCCGCCGATGTGGATGGCGTTCACCGGGCAGACCTTGGCGCAGTCGCCCAGGCCGATGCAGCCGTACACGCAGGCGCCGGTGCCGCCGAACAGCAGCTTGGCGGCGGCGCAGCTGTCCAGGCCGTTGTAGTCCATCTTGACGGAGGTGGCCTCGCAGGTGCCGGAGCAGCGGACCTCGGCCACCATCTTCTCCACGTCGCCGGCGGCGCGGCCCAGCACCTCGCCGATGTTGGCGGCGGCGGTGGCCCCGCCGGGGACGCACAGAGATACGGACAGCTCCGGGTCCTCCACCAGGGCCTTGGCGTACCCGTCGCACCCGGCGAAGCCGCAGGCGCCGCAGTTGGCGCCGGGGAGGCACTCGCGGACCTTGGGGATGCGCTCGTCCACTTCTACCGCCATGAACTTGGAGGCCACGGACAGCCCCGCGCCGCAGATCAGGCCGATGACGGTGACGGCCGCCACCGCGATGATGATTCCAGTCATACCGCAGCCCTCCTTAACCCAGCAGGTTCTCCACCAGGCCCGCGAAGCCCATGAAGGACACCGACAGGATGGCGGCGGAGATCAGGGTGATGGGCATACCCTTGAAGGACTCGGGGCAGTTGCACTTGTCCACCCGGCTGCGGACGCCGGCGAACAGCACCATGGCCAGCAGGAAGCCAAGGCCGGAGCCGAAGGCGTTCAGCAGGGCCTCCACGAAGGAGAGGCCGAAGCCGGCGGAGCCCATATAGCTGTCCACGTTGCTGATGCACACGCCCAGCACCGCGCAGTTGGTGGTGATCAGAGGCAGATACACGCCCAGGGAGGCGTGCAGGGCGGGGATATACTTCTTCAGGATGATCTCCACCAGCTGCACCAGGGCGGCGATGACCAGGATGAACACGATGGTCTGGAGATAGCCCATGTCGTTGGGGTCCAGCAGGAAGTACTGGATGGGATAGGTGACGGCGGTGGCCAGCACCATGACGAAGATGACGGCCACGGACATACCGGCGGCCTGGTCCAGCTTCTTGGACACGCCCAGGAAGGGGCAGATGCCCAGGAACTGCATCAACACGTAGTTATTGACCAGAACGGCGGCCATGACGATGGCGATCAGGCTTTTGATTCCCATTAGATGGCGGCCTCCTTCCTGTCACAGCCCTTCTGGCCGCAGGCGGCGGCGGAGGGGCAGCCCTCGCAGCCGAATTCCTTCTTCTTGATGGCCTTGCCGTGGCTTGCCTTGTTGATGATGGCGATGAGCAGACCGAACACGGCGAAGCCGCCGGGGGCCATGGTCATGATGGAAATGTTGTTGTCGGCCAGCACGGGGATCTTGATGCCGAACCAGGTGCCGGCCCCGAAGATCTCGCGGATGGAGGCCATCACCAGCATGGCCAGCATATAGCCCACCCCCATGCCGATGGCGTCCAGGGCGGAGTCCACGATGCCGTTCTTGTTGGCGAACATCTCCGCCCGGCCCAGGATGATGCAGTTGACCACGATCAGGGGCAGGTACAGGCCCAGGGCGGTGTCCAGGGCGGGGGCGTATGCCTTGACGATCATCTGCACCAGGGTGACGAAGGAGGCGATGACCACGATGTAGCAGGGGATGCGGACCTTGTCGGAGATGACGTTGCGCAGCAGGGAGATGATCACGTTGGAGCAGAGCAGCACGAAGGTGACCGCCAGGCCCATGCCGATGGCGTTGGACGCCTGGGTGGTGACCGCCAGGAAGGGGCAGGTGCCCAGGATCAGCACCAGGATGG
>CANQKJ010000115.1 GCA_947624465.1 uncultured Oscillospiraceae bacterium | reverse complement strand
GCGTGGGCAAGAGCGAGATCGCCATCGAGCTCATCAAGCGGGGCCACCGGCTCATCGCCGACGACGCGGTGGAGATCCGCCGCATCCCCAGCGGCGGGCTCATCGGCACCTCCCCGGAGCTGATCCGGCACTATATGGAGCTGCGGGGCATCGGCGTGGTGGATGTGGAGCGCCTGTTCGGCATGTCGGCCATCAAGTTCGACGGCTCTATCGACCTGCTCATCAACCTGGAGGACTGGGTGGAGGGCAAGGTCTACGACCGGCTGGGGGCCGAGGAGCTGTTCACCGACCTGCTGGGGGTGGAGCTCCGCACCATTACCATCCCGGTGAAACCGGGGCGGAACCTGGCCGCCATCGTGGAGGTGGCCGCCATGAACAACCGTAACCGAAAGATGGGCTACAACGCCGCCAAGGAGTTTGCCGAGCGTGTGGACGCCGATATCTACCGGAGATACACCGAGAGCGGGCTGGGCGGCGCCGCCTCGGCCGGGGACGAGGAATGAACTGACTGACCGGAGGGATCATTATGTGTGGGATCGTTGGATATGTGGGCGGGGAAGAGGCCGCCCCCATTCTGCTGGACGGGCTGGCCCGGCTGGAATACCGGGGGTACGACTCCGCCGGCGTGGCTGTTTTTGACGGGGAAAACCTCCGGGTGGCCAAGACGAAGGGCCGCCTGCGGGCCCTGTCCGATATGATCCAGGGCGGCAGCGCCATCCGGGGGACCATCGGCGTGGGGCACACCCGCTGGGCCACCCACGGGGCCCCGTCGGACGTGAACGCCCACCCCCAGGTGAGCCGCAGCGGGCGCATCGCGGTGGTCCACAACGGCATCATCGAGAACTACGCCGAGCTGAAGGCCTTTTTGTTGGATCAGGGCGTCCCCTTCACCTCCGAGACCGACACCGAGGTGGTGGCCCAGCTGATCGAATACTTCTACGAGGGGGATATCCTCAAGGCCGTGGGGCGGGTGCTCCACCGCATCGAGGGGGCGTATTCCCTGGGCATCATCTGCGCCGACGAGCCGGAGCGGCTCATCGCCGTTCGGAAGGACAGCCCGCTGATTTTGGGGCTGGGTTCGGGCTTCAACTTCCTGGCCTCCGACGTCACCGCCATCGTCAAGCACACCAGGGACGTCATCTACATGGAGGACGGGGAGATCGCCGAGCTGACCCGGGACGGCGTCACCTGCTACAACCACCTGCTCCAGCCGGTGAGTAAGGAGACCTCCCACGTGGACTGGGAGATCGACGCGGCGGAGAAGGGCGGCTACGAGCATTTCATGCTCAAGGAGATCATGGAGCAGCCGGAGGCCCTCCGCCGGGCCATCTTCCCCCGGATTCGGGACGGGGAAGTGGTATTGGAGGACTTCGGCCTCACAGACGAGTACATCCGCCAGATCGAGAAGATCTTCATCGTGGCCTGCGGGTCCTCCTACCATGTGGGCATGGTGGGCAAGTACAATCTGGAAAAGCTGCTCCGCATCCCCGTGGAGGTGGCGCTGGCCTCCGAGTTCCGCTACATGGACCCCATTCTGGACGAAAATACGCTGGTCGTCGTCATCAGCCAGTCCGGGGAGACCCTGGACACCATGGCCGCGCTCCGGGAGGCCAAGGGCTTGGGGGCGAAGATCCTGTCCATCGTCAACGTGGTGGGTTCCTCCATCGCCCGGGAGTCCGACGTGGTCCTCTACACCTGGGCGGGGCCGGAGATCGCCGTGGCCACCACCAAGGCGTATTCTACCCAGCTTGCGGTGCTGGACCTGCTTGGGCTGTACTTCGCCGGGAAGCGGGGCAGCATCACAGACGAGCGCCGCCAGGCCGCGGTGGGGGAGCTGCTGCTGCTGCCCTCCAGGCTGGAGCAGGTGCTGGAGCACCAGGCCGACATCCAGTATTTCGCCTCCCAGTACTTCAACCACGACTCCATCTTCTTTATCGGCCGCAACGTGGACTACGCCCTGGGGCTGGAGGGCTCCCTCAAGCTGAAGGAGATCAGCTACATCCACTCCGAGGCCTACGCCTCCGGCGAGTTGAAGCACGGCACCATCTCCCTCATCGAGGACGGCACCCTGGTGGTGGCGGTGGCCACCTGCGGCAGGCTGTTCGACAAGGCCATGAGCAACGTGGTGGAGGTCAAGAGCCGGGGGGCCGACGTGCTGGCCCTCACCACAGAGGACAGGGCGGAGGCCATGGGCAAAAACGCCGACGGCCTCATCACCATCCCGGAGACAGACGAGCTGCTGCTGCCCTCCCTGGGGGTGGCGCCCCTGCAGCTGCTGGCCTATTACATCGCCCTTATGCGGGGCTGCGACATCGACAAGCCCAGGAACCTGGCCAAATCGGTGACGGTGGAATAAGAGAAGGGCGGCGGCCATCCGGACGCCGCCCTTTTGTCAGCTGTTATCGTAGCACTCCCGCAGCTTTTCCAGCGCCTTTTTCTCGATGCGGGATACATAGCTCCTGCTGATGCCGCACAGCGACGCGATCTCCCGCTGGGTGAGGGGCTGCTGGCCGTCCAGGCCGTAGCGCAGGCGGATGATGTGGGCCTCCCGCCCGGTGAGGCAGGTCTTTACGCACCGGCGGACCTTTTCACAGGCGTCCCGCAGGTCCAGGTCCTCCAGCATGGTGTCGTCCACCTTCACCACGTCCATCAGGGACAGGGAGCCGTTCTCCCCGTCGTTGTCCAGGGAGTCGGACAGGGAGACCTCCCCCTGGAGCTTCCGCTGGGAGCGGAAGTACATCAGGATCTCGTTTTCGATGCACCGGCTGGCGTAGGTGGCCAGCTTCACGTTTTTGTCCGGCCGGAAGGTGGACACCCCCTTGATGAGGCCGATGGTGCCGATGGAGATCAGGTCGTCCTGGTCGCTGGCGGCGGTGTAGTACTTCTTCACGATGTGGGCCACCAGCCGCAGGTTGTGCTCGATGAGGGTGTCCCGGGCGTCGGCGTCCCCCTCCGCCATCCGCCGCAGGCAGTCCGCCTCCTCCTCCGGGGTCAGCGCCCGGGGAAAGGAGCCGGTGTTGTTCGCCAGTCTGAGGGTGAAAAACAGCCCGTTCAGGGTCAATAACAGCCATGCCGTCCACATGGATGACCACCTCCGGGGAAGTGTATGCGGGGCCGGATTGTCCCTATCCCGGTGAAGAGACCCGACGGTCCGTCCGCCGGGTCTGGTTTTTCCCCTTGCCCTCCCGGCCAAAATAGAGTATCATAAAGACACATACCCCAAAAACTGACAGAGAGGACGTCCATATGAACATACTGGTCATCAACGGCAGCCCCAAGGGCAAAAACAGCGCCACGCTCCAGACGGTGCTGTACCTCCAGATCCTCCACCCGGAGCATACCTTTGAGATATTGGACGCGGGGGCGAAGATCAAACTCTATGAGAGGGATTTCTCCGAACCCACGGCGGCGCTGAAAAAGGCAGACCTGCTGCTGTTCTCCTACCCGGTGTATACCTTCGTGGCGCCCAGCCAGCTCCACCGCTTTGTGGAGCTGATGAAGGGGAGCGGGGCGGCCATCGCCGGCAAATACGCCACCCAGATCACCACCTCCAAGCACTTTTATGACGTCACCGCCCACCGGTTCATCAGGGACAACTGCCAGGACATGGGATTGAAGTTCATCGACGGTCTCAGCGCCGACATGGACGATTTGACCACCGAGAAGGGCCGGAAGGAGGCCCGGGACTTCTTCGACTACCTGGTCTGGCTGATGGAGCGGGGCCTCTGCGAGCCGGTGACAGTTCCTCCACCCGCCCCGGCGAAGCATATTCCCGTCACCGTGCCCGCGCCTGTGTCCGATGCGGAAAAGCCCGGCAACGTGATCATCGTCACCGACTGCGGCCCGGAGGACGCCCAGCTCCAGGCCATGATCGACCGGTTCCGGGCGGTGCTGCCGCTGGCCACCACAGTGGTGAACATCCTGGACTTCCCCATCAAGGGGGGCTGCCTCGGCTGCTTCAACTGCGCCGTGGACGGCCAGTGCGTCTACAACGACGGCTTCTCCGAGCTGCTGCGGGAGAAGATCCAGACCGGCCAGGCCATCGTCACCGCTTTCACGATCCGGGACCACTCCAAGGGCTACCGCTTCAAGCTATATGACGACCGGCAGTTCTGCAACGGCCACCGCACCGTCACCATGGGGATGGCAATGGGCTATCTGGTGTGCGGCGATCTGAGCCGAGAGGAGAATCTGCGCCTGATCCTGGAGGCCGAGCCCCAGGTGGGCGGCAACTATCTGGCGGGGATCGCCTGCGACGAGGCGGACCCCGACGGGGAGATCGACGCCATGGCCGCGAAGCTGGCCTACGCCATCGGGCATCAATACGAAAAGCCTGCGAATTTCTACGGCGTGGGCGGTATGAAGATCTTCCGGGACTTGATCTGGCTGATGCAGGGCATGATGAGGGCCGACCACAAGTTCTACAAATCCCACGGCCAGTACGACTTCCCCCAGAAGAGGCGGGGGCGGATGCTGGCGATGTACCTGGTGGGCGGGATGCTGGCCAACCCTAAGCTGAAGGCGAAAGTGGGGGACAGGATGACCGAGGGCATGATCGCCCCCTATCAGAAGGCGCTGGAGCGGGCCCGGAAGGAGATGGAGCCCGCCAAAAAGACCGGCGTCACCGTGTCCGTAGGCGGGAAACAGCTGATTGGAAAGAAGAATGGGAACAGGAGCGGCGATGGAAGTCAAATTTGAGGTACCGGCCTTTGCGGTGTGCGACCCGGCCGCCGAAAACGTCAGCGTTCCCGTATCCGTGCGGGGATCGGTCCGCTTTGAGACGGAGGACGGACAGGACGCCGGGGCCGAGGCGCTGTGCGAGCAAATCCGTGATGCCGCCGCCGGATATGTAAAGGCCGCGGTGGCGGACGCGCCGTTCGCCGCCGGGATCCCACTGTCGGAGCTGGAGATCATGGCCGGCCAGATCAGCGACGCCATCCAGTACGACGCCAGCGCGAAGCTGAACGAGGCGTTCGACGTGATGGTGTACGGTCTGGAGATCGAGGCCATTGAGTTCGACCGCTCCAGCGAGGGCTATCGGCGGCTCATCTCCCGGCAATAAGGCAAAAAAGAGGCTGTACCCTTGTGAGAAGGTACAGCCTCTTTTGATCGGTCAAATCAAGTTCGGCGGACAACTCGGTCTTGCAGGCAGTTCGTCTGGCGTTACCTCTCTTTCTCATCTTCAATATCATCTAATTTTCTTCGCCTCTTTTCATATATCAAACGAAAAACCTCCAAAAGCGCAAAACACAGGATAAACACTCCCACACACATTATGACAATTTGGATGGTGGCGCGAAACTCGATCGGTTTCTTCAAGACAGCAAATGCTCTGATCGCACTGATGACCCCAAAGATAGAGGAAGCTATGGCGCTTGTAATGACATTCGCTTTAAGTGCTGGGGCATATTTTCGAGTCCACAGACCATTTTTCAGGCTGGAAAACGCAATATAAACGCTTGCCGCCAACAAAGCGGCGATCTCACCAGCCAGTTCTTTGAGAGTTGTTCCCATCAATGCTTGCAGAAGAATAGCGGCAACCAATATCCAAAACACCAGCCAGAAACCAAATTCCTCAATTTTCAGCAATTTACTGTCCTGCATTTCATCGAGTATATTTTTTGATTTTTCGTATTTCATGCTATCTTTCCTCCTCCCAAAACAATTCATCAAGTGATTTTCCCAACACCCTGCAAATAGCGCGGCACAATTTGATCGTAGGATTATAATCGCCTTGTTCTATGGCGTTCATCGTCTGTCGGGAAATGCCGACAGCCTCCGCAAGCGCCTTTTGCGTCATATCCAATTCGCCTCTTGCCGCTTTGATTTTTACATTTCTGCCTATTGTAATCACCCCCTACGCATATATTAATATATATCTGAATAAAAGTCAAGTATATACGACGAAAATTTGTAACTCGGTTTAACTCTAAAAGGAAAGAGGCTGTACCCTCGCAAGAAGGTACAGCCTCTTTTTGATTGGTATCGCGGTCTGACAGAGAATCAGTCTTTCAGGTCCTTAATGGCGGCCTGGGCGGCGGCCAGACGGGCGATAGGCACGCGGAAGGGGGAGCAGGACACATAGTCCAGGCCCACCCGGTGGCAGAACTCCACGGAGGTGGGGTCGCCGCCGTGCTCGCCGCAGATGCCCAGGTGGATGTTGGGGTTGGCGGCCCGGCCCAGGTCTGCGGCCATCTTCACCAGCTTGCCCACGCCGTTCTGGTCCAGCTTGGCGAAGGGGTCGTTCTCGTAGATCTTCTTGTCGTAGTAGGCGCCCAGGAACTTGCCGGCGTCGTCGCGGGAGAAGCCGAAGGTCATCTGGGTCAGGTCGTTGGTGCCGAAGGAGAAGAAGTCGGCCTGCTTGGCGATCTCGTCGGCGGTGAGGGCGGCCCGCGGGATCTCGATCATGGTGCCCACCCTGTACTTCATGGAGGAGCCGGCGGCCTGGATGAGCCGGTCGGCGGTGGAGGTCACGATGCTCTTGACATAGGCCAGCTCCTTGACCTCGCCCACCAGAGGGATCATGATCTCGGGCACCACAGTCCAGTTGGGGTGGCGGTCCTGGACGTTGAGTGCGGCCTTGATGACGGCGCGGGTCTGCATGGCGGCGATCTCGGGGTAGGTGACCGCCAGACGGCAGCCGCGGTGGCCCATCATGGGATTGAACTCGTGAAGGCCAGCGATGATGTTCTTGATCTCGGCCACGGTCTTGCCCATATCTTTGGCCAGCTGCTCAATGTCGGCCTCCTCGGTGGGGACGAACTCATGCAGAGGCGGATCCAGATAGCGGATGGTGACGGGGGAGCCCTCCATGGCCTCGTAGATGCCCTCGAAGTCGGTCTGCTGCATGGGCTCCAG
>CANQKJ010000114.1 GCA_947624465.1 uncultured Oscillospiraceae bacterium | reverse complement strand
CATAGCCGATGGGCAGGATGGCGACGCGCCCGCCGCCATAGCCGAACTGTGCGGTGCGGCCATAGCTCACCGGGGTGCCCTCCGGCAGCTCCCGGACGGCGGCCACCCGGCTCTTCAGGGTCATCACCGGCCGCAGGCCGGGACCGTCCAGCCCCTCGCAGCAGGGATCGGGGTAGCAGCCGTAGAGGGCGATGCCGGGGCGGATCATGTCCAAATGGGTACAGGGATATTGTAACACAGCGCCGCTGTTGGCGCAATGGCGGATTTCAAATTCCAGGCCGTGATTCGATTTGCACCGGGCCAGTGTGTCCAGGAACCGGGTGAACTGGAGCATGGTGTACCGCTCGCTGTCCTCCCCCGGCTCGTCGGAGGCGGCAAAGTGGGTGAAGACCCCCTCCGCGTCCAGGTGGGGCCAGGCGGCCAGGGCGGCCAGCTCATCGGCGGCGCGGACGGGGTCCTGGCAGAGGACCCCCAGGCGGCTCATGCCGGTATCGCATTTCAGGTGGACTTTGGCGGTCCTCCCCCGGGCCCCGGCGGCGTCGGACAGGGCTTTCGCCAGCTCGGGGGTGGATACGCTCTGGGTGACGTCCAGCTCCACGACCTCCCCGGCCAGCTCCGGGGGCGTCGCGCCCAGGATCAGGATGGGGGCGGATATCCCCGCCGCCCGCAGCTCTCTGGCCTCGCTGAGGCAGGCCACCGCCAGGTAGTCCGCCCCCAGCGCCTCTAATTTTCGCGCCACCGGCGCCGCCCCGTGGCCGTAGGCGTTGGCCTTCACCGTGCCCAGGAACCTGCTGTCGGGGGCGCAGGCCCGGAGGGCGCGGTAATTGTGCTCCAAATTGGACAGGCTGATCTCAGCCCAGGTCCGGGCCGTCTCCTGTGTCATCGTCGGTCATCTCCAAAAAGGTAAAATCGCTGAACTGGGCGGTGAGCACCCGCACCCCGTCCCGGCTCAGCTCCGCCCGGATGGGGGCGAAGGTCTCCCGGTCAAAGAGCATCAGGAATTCCGCCCCGGTCCCCTCCTCCGCCTCCGGGTCCCGGCAGAGGGTCTCCAATCGGGTCCGTTCCTCGTCTTCCCAGGCGCATCGGGCCATCCAGCCTGTGGCCGCCTGCCGGAACAGCTCCGGGATGGCGGACACGGGGGTGAGGCCCTCCCCGTCCAGGTCGCCCAGGGAGAGGGCGGCTCCGTCGTACTCCAGCACGGTCTCCCCCTCGGCCAGCCGGGCGGTGATCCCGGCGATGAGCTCCGGGGCGGTGATGGTCAGCACCGTCTCGCCGTCCTTCCGGCAGAGGGCGTCCACCGTAAAGTCGTAGACCCGGTCGCCGTACTCCGCCGTCAGATCCACCGTGGCGGAAAAGCCCGCCACGGCCCGGTAGCGCTCCTGCAAATGGAAGGCGGCGTCCTCCGGGGTCTCGCCCGCCGGGGCGCAGGCCGCCAGCAGGGTCATCATCAGTACACAGGCGAAAAGTCTGCGCACGTCGATCCGTTCCTCCGTTTTCAGATGGTCTGGTCCCGCTCCGTGTGGTCCCGCAGCACCCCCGGCAGCTCGGCCAGCAGGTCGGAGGGGGTCATGCCGTACTCCCCCAGCCGTTCCGCCGCCCGGTCCCCGGCCATGCCGTGATAGCACACCCCGGCGGCGGCCAGCTCCGCCGCGCCGGTATATGGACCGTTCAGGGGCTTCTGGGCCAGCAGCGCGGCGACGATCCCCGCCAGCACGTCCCCGGAGCCGCCCCTGGCCATGCCGGGGTTTCCGGTGGTGTTGATGCGGCACAGGCCGTCGGGCGCGGCGGTGACGGTGCCGTGGCCCTTCAAAACCAGCACACAGTGATGGGCCCTGGCGAAGTCCCTCGCGGCGGCCAGCCGGTCATGGATGGGCAGAGCGGTCCCTGTCAGCCGGGAAAACTCCCCGTCGTGAGGGGTGAGCACCGTGGGGGCGGAGCGTTTGTCCAACACATCTATATGCCCGGACAGCGCGTTTATGCCGTCGGCGTCCAGCACCACGGGGATGGGCAGGTCGGCCAGCAGGCGGAGGACAAGCGTCTCTGTCTCGGGGGCGCGGCCCAGGCCGGGACCGATGAGGGCCGCGTCGCAGGAGCGCGCCTTCTCCAGGAGGACGTCGTAGTCCTCCGGCAGGGGGAAGGGCATGGCCTCGGTACATTTCACGGCCATGATGGGCCAGATCTCTTTGGGAACGCTCAGGTATACCAGTCCGGCCCCCGCCCGCACGGCGGCATTGGCCGCCAGCACCGGCGCGCCGGTATAGCCTACGCTGCCCGCCAGGATGAACACCTTGCCGAAGTCCCCCTTGTGGGCGGCCCGGGGGCGGCGGGGGAGCCGGAACTCGCCCGCCTGGACGGCCTCCACCCGCTCGGAGGCCCGGTGGATGAGGCGGAACTCCAGGTCGTGGGGGATGCCGATGTCCACCACCCGGACCTCGCCGGCGTGGGCAGCCCCCTCCCCCAGATACAGCCCCTGCTTGCCGCAGGTGAAGGTGACGGTGACGGCGGCGTTCACCGCCTCTCCCAGCACCTCCCCGGTGTCGGTGTGGACGCCGGAGGGGATGTCGCAGGCCACCACGGGGCACCGGGGGCCCATGCGGTTCAGGTACTGGATGGCGGAGCGGTACAGGCCCTCCACCGGCCGGGACAGCCCCACGCCAAAGAGGGCGTCCACCGCGCAGTCGCAGGTGGACAGCCAGGCCAGCTGGAGCCGGGTCTCATCGTCCAGGGCCTCCGGGTGGTCCATGTCCAGGCGAAAGGGTTCCACGGCCCCGCCGGCCTCCTCCAGCCGGGCCATGTTGACGGCGGCGTCGTGGGTCATCTTAGTCCGGTCGCCGAGGAAGTAGGTGTGGACCTGATAGCCCGCCTTTAGCAACAACCGGGCGGCGGCGAAGCCGTCCCCGCCGTTGTTGCCGGGGCCGCAGAACACGGCGATCCGGGGGGTGGGGTCGGCGTTTTTGGATTCCACGATCTCCCGGAGGGCCTCCATCTGCCGTTGATCCTCGTCGGAGGGTTCCCCTTCCCCGGTGACGAAAGCCACGGAGGTGAAACTGTTAGCGCTGGGACCGTCTGCCCCCGCCCGGTCGGGCAGGGGGACCAGGTCCATCACCGCCCCGGCCACGGCCCGGGCGGCGTGCTCCATCAGGTCCAGGGAGGGCACGCCCCGCTCCTCAATGGCGGCGCGGTCCAGCTCTCTCATCTGGGCGGCTGTGGCGACGGGCTGCATAGGCGGGACCTCCTTTTTTAATCAAAAAAATCCTCTGTAAGCCTTCCCCTCTACGGGTGGAAGGCTCGAAGGGCACGCATTCAATATCCCCCTCATTATAATAAAATTGCCCTTGCGTTTCAACTCTTTTTATGTTACAATGCGCAGAGTAAATGCGAGGAACGGGAAAATGGCGAGTTTGCGCGTCCAAGAGAGGGGCGGTCACCGGCTGAGAGCCGCCCTGAGGCGTGTCGCCTGTTCGCCCGGGAGCGGCCCGCGAGAGCGGGACGGCGGCCCGCCGTTATCGGGCCTTGAGCGCGCGCCTTGCGGCGCGAACGCGGGTGGTACCGCGGAAGGTTTGCCTTTCGTCCCGATTTCGGGAGGAAAGGCGTTTTTTATTGCCGAGGGGAGTGAGTTCGATGCCCGGCTGGGCCGTCATCCTGCTGATGTTCGCCCTGGTGGTGATCGCCCTGGGGGCGGTGCGGCTGCTGGGCCGCTCCGGGGAGAGGGCGGAGACCGCCTCCGCCCGGGTGGTCTCCAAGCGGTCGGACACCCAGAAGCGCAGCCGCGTCTACCAGACCCCGGCCACGGTGTACTTCGCCTCCTTCCGGCTGGAGGACGGCCGGGAGGTAGAACTGGCCCTGGAGGGGGCCGACTTCGCCGCGCTGAAGGAGGGCGCGGAGGGGACGCTGACCTGGCGGGGGAAGGAGTTCCTCCGGTTCCGGGATGAGGACTGAACCCAAAATCGCGTTTGGGAGGGGAGCCCATGAGACGAAAAGACCGGGAAGTGACCGATTTCGACGGCATTGTGGCCATCATGGAGCGGTGCGACGTGTGCCGGCTGGCCCTGAACGGCGACGGATACCCCTACATCCTGCCGCTGAACTTCGGTATGGCGGCGCGGGACGGGCAGGTCACGCTGTATTTCCATGGCGCCATGGAGGGGACAAAATACGCCCTCATGGAGCGGGACAGCCGGGCCAGCTTCGAGATGGACTGCGCCCACGAGCTGATTTTGGACGATGAGCATAAGACCTGCACCATGGCGTATCAGAGCGTCGTGGGCCGGGGCCGCGTCGAGCCGGTCCCCGACGGGGAAAAGGAGGACGCCCTGCGCCTGCTCATGGCCCACTACCGCCGGGAGGACTTCCCCTATGGCCGGGCGGCCATGCCCTGCACCAGAGTGTTCAAACTGATCGTGGAGTCCATGACCGGCAAGATCAGGCCGAAAAAGTGAAAGATCCACTCAACGCAAAGGAGTTTTTCATATGAAAGAACAGTTAGCA
Source organism: uncultured Oscillospiraceae bacterium (assembly GCA_947624465.1). Taxonomy (GTDB): domain Bacteria; phylum Bacillota; class Clostridia; order Oscillospirales; family Oscillospiraceae; genus Enterenecus. The sequence continues at coordinate 2,494 of CANQKJ010000114.1, read as the reverse complement.
AACATCCGGGCCGCGGCCCTGTCCGCCTTCGAAGGGGCAAAATCCAAGGTCGACCTGGACGCCCTGCGGGTCCAGTACCTGGGCAAAAAGGGCGAACTCACCGCCGTCCTCAAACAGATGGGGAAGCTGTCCGCCGAGGAGCGCCCCGCCATGGGCCAGCTGGCCAACGAGGTCCGCGCCGCCCTGGAAAGCGCCCTGGACACCGCCTCCAAGAAGCTGGAGGAGGCCGCCCTGGAGCATAAGCTCAGGGCCGAGGCGGTGGACGTGACCATCCCCGGCAAGCCCGTCGACCTGGGCCACCGGCACCCCATGTATATCGCCCTGGACGAGATGAAGGAGATCTTCATCGGCATGGGCTTTACCGTGCTGGACGGACCTGAGGTGGAGCTGTCCGAGCTGAACTTCGACCGGCTCAACGCCGGGGAAGGCCACCCCAGCCGGGACTGGTCGGACACCTTCTACTTTGACAGGGACGAGCGGGTGATGCTCCGCTCCCAGACCTCCCCCATGCAGGTGCGGGCCATGGACTCCATGCCCCTGCCCATCCGCATCATCGCCCCCGGCCGGGTGTACCGCAAGGACGAGGTGGACGCCACCCACTCCCCCATGTTCCACCAGGTGGAGGGCATGGTCATCGACAAGGGGGTCACCATGGCCGATCTGAAGGGGACCCTCAACGCCGTCATCAAGAAGATGTACGGGGAGGACACCCAGACCCGGTTCCGCCCCCACCACTTCCCCTTCACCGAGCCCTCCTGCGAGGTGGACGTGCAGTGTCACAAGTGCCGCGGCGCGGGCTGCCCCACCTGCAAGGGCGAGGGCTGGATCGAGCTGCTGGGCGCCGGGATGATCCACCCCCATGTGCTGGAGATGGCGGGCATCGACCCGGAGGTATACTCCGGCTGGGCCTTCGGCTTCGGCCTGGAGCGCACCGCCATGCGCCGGTTCAAGATCGACGATCTGCGCCTGATCTTCGAAAACGACGTGCGGTTCCTGGAGCAATTCTGAGGGGAGGGGCAAAGCAATGAATCTAAGCAGAAAATGGCTCAATGAGTTCGTGAAGATCGACGCCGGCGATAAAGAGTTCGCCGAGGCCATGACCCTCTCCGGGTCCAAGGTGGAGGGCACCGCCGATCTGGGCGCTGAGATCTCCAACGTAGTCGTGGGCAAAATTTTGTCCATGGAGAAGCACCCCAACTCCGACCATATGTGGGTGTGCCAGGTGGACGTAGGCCAGGACGAGCCGGTGCAGATCGTCACCGGGGCCTGGAACATCCACGAGGGGGACCTGGTCCCCGCGGCCAAGGACAACTCGTACCTCCCCGGCGGGGTCCACATCACCCGGGGCAATCTGCGGGGGGTCAAGTCCAAGGGGATGCTGTGTTCCCTCAAAGAGCTGAACCTGGACGAGCGGGACTTCCCCTACGCCGTCATCACCGCCGCCGCCCTGCTGAACGACTACCACCCCATCGACCCGGACAAGCCCTCCATCCCCGCGGATGTGCAGCCGGGGCATAAGATCTACGGCCCGGTGGTAGCCGCCTCCGTGGAGGGGGTCAAGCCCGCCGGGAACGGCCTCTGGACCTGTGTGCTCACCTACGCCGATAAGGACGGCCCTACCGGCGCCGTAGTCACCACCCCCTGCCAGAACCTCCACGCCGGGGACATGGTTGCCTTCAACACCGCCACCGCCGCCGTCTGCACCCTGGCCGATCTCCACGCGGAGCAACGGGAGTTCCCCCACTGCATCCCTGACGGCATCTTCGTCCTCCAGGAGGACGGTATCGCCCCCGGCGACGACATCAGGCCGGTCATCAACGCCGACGACCGGGTGGTGGAATTCGAGATCACCCCAAACCGGCCCGACTGCCTCAGCGTCATCGGCCTGGCGAGGGAGGCCGCCGCCACCTTCGGCCAGCCCCTCCGGCTCCATGAGCCGGTGGTGAAGGGCGGGGCCGAGGGCAGCCTCGCGGAGCTGCTGGACGTGGAGACCCCCGCCGCCGACCTGGTCCCCCGGTACACCGCCCGGATGGTCCGCAACGTGAAGATCGCCCCCTCCCCCAAGTGGATGCGGGAGCGGCTCCGGGCCATGGGGGTGCGGCCCATCAATAACATCGTGGACATCACCAACTACGTGATGCTGGAGTACGGCCAGCCCATGCACGCCTTCGACTACCGCTACGTCAACGGCGGGAAGATCATCGTCCGCCGGGCGGAGGAAGGCGAGGAGCTGACCACCCTGGACGGGCAGGTCCACATCCTCAACCGCAACCACCTGGTCATCGCCGACGAGGGCAGGGCCGTGGGCCTGGCGGGCATCATGGGCGGCCTGAACTCCGAGATCGTGGCCGATACCGCCGACGTGGTGTTCGAGTCCGCCTGCTTCGACGGCACCTGCATCCGCCGGGGCGCCCTGGCCCTGGGGATGCGCACCGAGGCCAGCGCCAAGTTCGAGAAGGGCCTGGACATCATGAACACCCTGCCCGCTGTGAAC
>CANQKJ010000113.1 GCA_947624465.1 uncultured Oscillospiraceae bacterium | reverse complement strand
CTGGACCTGCGGGAGTTCGACGACGCCATCACCTTCAAGGTGGCCCTGATGGTCAAAAAATACCTGGTGTCCCGGGGCATCGAGTCCTGAGCGCAAACCTGACATTTTTCCGGCCGCGGAGGAGACCTCCGCGGCCGGTTTCTCTCTGCCTCGTCTGTTCCCGCGGGTCCCGGCCCGTTGTTACCATTTTTCGATAAAGTTAACATAAAGTTTATTATTTTCTACACGGGACAGGGGCATCCCCTGTTGACAGAACGGGAAACAACAGATATAATGTATGTGTCACGATTTGGTTACAAATCGGTTACAAGAAGTTACAATTTCTATTGGGAGGATCCGGTATGATCCGACTGGTCGGCGTATATAAAGAATACGACAACGGCAGCAAGGCCCTCAACGGCGTGGACATGAAGATCGACGACGGGGAGTTCGTCTTTCTGGTGGGGCCTTCCGGCTCCGGCAAGTCCACCATCATCAAGCTCATCACCGCCGAGGAGGCCGCCTCCGAGGGACAGGTCATCGTCAACGGCTACAATCTGAACAACATCCGCCGCTGGCAGATCCCCTTCATGCGGCGCACTCTGGGCGTGGTGTTCCAGGACTTCCGCCTCATTGAGAAGAAGACCGTCCGCAAAAATCTGGAGTTCGCCATGCGGGTCATCGGCGCCAGCCGCAGGGAGATGAACAAGCGCATCCCCTATGTGCTGGAGCTGGTGGGCCTGGGGGACAAGGCCGACGCCTTCCCCAACCAGCTCTCCGGCGGCGAGCAGCAGCGGGTGGCGGTGGCCCGGGCCCTGGTGAATAACCCCGACACCATCATCGCCGACGAGCCCACCGGCAACCTGGACCCGGCGCGCTCCCTGGAGATCATGACCCTGCTGGAGCGCATCAACGCCATGGGCACCACCATGCTGGTGGTCACCCATGAGCGGGAGCTGGTCAACCGCTTCTCCAAGCGGGTGGTGTCCATCAAGGACGGGTCCCTGACCCGGGACGTGCAGGAGGGCGGCTACAAGCTATGAGGAAACGCGGTTTCAACCTGGGCTACTTCATCACAGAGGGGTTCCAGAGCATCTTTTCCCACGGGCTCATGTCCTTCGCCGCGGTGTGCATGATCGTGGCCTGTCTGATCATCATGGGCTCCTTCTCCCTGCTGGCGGTGAACGCCGACCAGATGCTCACCAAAGAGGAGGAGAAGAACGAGTTCTTCGCCTACATCGACGAGAACTGCGGCGACGAGGAGGCCGCTCAGCTCGCCGAGGCGGTGAAGGCCCTGCCCAACGTGGCGTCGGTGGAGTTCACCTCCAAGGAGGACGCCCACGACGCCTGGGTGGCCGATCACCCCGGCGGCGTCGAGCTGCCCGTCAACGTGTTCCGGGACCGGCTGGCCGTCCATGTGTTTGACCTGGAGCTGTTCACCGACACGGTGAACGCCGTCACCGCCCTGCCCGGCGTGGCCGACTACTCCGCCCACTCCGAGCTGGCCCAGGGCTTCGTGCTGGTGCGGCACGCCGCCACCATCCTGGCCACGGTGCTGGTGGCCATCCTGGCGGCCGTCTCTCTGTTCATCATCGCCAACACCATCCGCCTGGCGGCCTTCACCCGCCGGGAGGAGATCGGCATCATGAAGATCTGCGGCGCCACCGACAGCTTCGTCCGCTGGCCCTTTATCTTTGAGGGGCTGATCCTGGGGGTGTTCGGCGCCGCCGTCGCCTTCCTGATCCAGTGGGGCATCTACTCCCTCGTCATGAACGCCCTGGCCTCCAGCGGCGTGCTCACCCTGTTCACCCCCGTGGCCTTCTCCACCATGTGGCTGCCGGTGCTGGGGATGTTTTTGCTGGCCGGCGTCCTCATCGGCACGGTGGGCTCCGGCTTCGCCATCAGCCGCTTCCTGAAAGTCTGACACATTTTCCCGTCCAGGAGGTCATACGCTTATGAAAAAGACGCTCCGCCGGGCGCTGGTCATCCTTCTGGCCATCGCTCTGCTGCTCACCGTGCTTCTGCCGGCCATGAGCATTTTCGCTCACGCCTCCACCGTCACCCAGGACGACATCGACGAGCTGAAGGACGAGCTGAGCGACATCTCCGCCCACAAAAAGGATGTCCAGGCGCAGCTGGCCTCCATCCGCAGCGACTTGGCCAAGGCCAGGGAGGCTCTGGCCCTGGTCAACGAGCAGGTGCTGCTCACCGAGCAGCAGATCTCCGCCACCCAGAGCCTGATTGACGCCCTCCAGGGCCAGATCGACGCGACCCAGGGCCAGATCGACGAGAGCCAGGCCCTCCTGGACCAATACGACGCCGACATCGCCCGGAAGGAGGCGGAGATCGCCGATCTGGAGGCCCAGGAACAGCGGCAGCTGGAGGAGTATTACGCCCAGGTCCGCTGGATGGACGAACACGGCTCCATCTCCTACCTGTCCATCCTGTTTGAGGCGTCCTCCTTCTCCGAGCTGCTGGACTACATCACCATCATCGGGGACCTGATCCGGTATAACGACCGCGTCGTCACCCAGCTCCGGGAGACCCAGGACGCCCTGGCGGAGGCCAGGGACCAGGTCCAGGCCCTGCGGGACGACGAGGCCGTGGTCCACACCCAGCTGGAGGACCAAAAGGCCCAGTTGGAGGACCAGCAGGCTCAGCGGGAGGCCCAGAAGGCCCAGTTGGAGAGCCAGAAGGCCCAGCTGGAGCGGGACCGGGCGGAGGCCGCCGCCCTGATGGAGGAGATCGCCGCCTCTGAGAGCGAGGTCGCCGCGGAGGCCGCCGCCCTGGCCGCGGCGGAGGCCGAGGTCCAGCAGGCGCTGAAAAACGCGGAGCGGAAATACGCCGAACAGCTGGCCGCCCTCAACGGCAACGCCAACAGCGGCGACTGGTACTGGCCTTTGCCCGGGAAATACGGCATTTCCTCCCTGTTCGGCGGACGGTATCTGTTCGGCCGCTGGGAGAGCCATACCGGCACCGACGTCCCCGCCGCCGGCGGCACGCCGATCCACGCCGCCAAGGACGGCATCGTCACCTACGTCAGCCCCAACAAGAACACCTCCTACGGCTGGTACTGCATGATCTCCCACGGCAGCGGCTACACCACCCTGTACGCCCATCAGTGTCAGCGGCCCATCGTGTCCGAGGGGCAGACGGTCTCCAAGGGCCAGGTAATCGGCTATGTGGGCACCACCGGCAACTCCACCGGCAACCATCTGCACTTTGAGCTGCGCGTCAACGGCGTCCGCAGCGACATACTGCGGCTCTATCCGGGCGTGCGGTTCACCGGTTACGGTACGAGCTGGTACGGCGCCAACTACCCGGCCGGCATGAGATAACGGCAGGCATCCCAGGGGCGCGGGAGGACCCGCGCCCCTTTTTCTCGCGAAGGAGGGTTTCCCATGGAAGAACAGGCGGTCCAGACCGCAAAAAAGCGCCGGAAGCTCCCCGGCTGGAGCAAGATCGTCCTCGCCGTGATACTGACCCTGCTCCTCTCCACCGGGCTGTGGTGCCTGGCGCTGGGGCCGGACGGCCTCGCCATGGTGGAGACCTTCCTGCTGGCCAGGTTCGCCTTCGTGGAGACCGACGCCGACCTGGGCGCCGCCGTGGACCAGGGGCTGGACGCCTTTGTGAAGGGGCTGGGGGACCGGTGGTCCTACTACCTCGACGCGGAGTGGTACGAACAGGTCAAGGAGGACCGGGCCAACAGCTACGTGGGGGTGGGGGTCACCGTCCTCTTAAGCGAGCGGGAGGAGGGCCTGCTGGTCCAGTCGGTGATCCGGGACGGCCCCGCGGATCAGGCCGGCGTCGTGGCCGGGGACGTGATCACCGCCGCGGACGGCATCTCCCTGGCCGGGGAGGACCGGGAGAAGGGCACCGAGCTCATCACCGGGCCGGCGGGCACCCAGGTCACCCTCACCCTGCTGCGGGCGGACGGCTCCACCCTGGAGGTGACCTGCACCCGGGCCACCCTCCACAACCCCACCGCCAGCGGCAAAATGCTGGAGGGGGACATCGGCTACGTCTACCTGGCCAACTTCAACTACGGCGCGGCGGACAGCTTCCGGCAAGAGGTGGACGCCCTGGTGTCCCAGGGGGCGAAGGGCCTCATCATCGACCTGCGGGACGACGGCGGCGGCTTTGTGAGCGAGCTGACCAAGACGCTGGACTATCTGCTGCCCGAGGGTCCCATCTTCACCATGCGGCCCCGGTGGGGATTCGAGACCGTCACCCAGTCCGACGAGGACTGCGTCGCCCTGCCCATGGTGGTCATGGTCAACGGCAGCACCTACTCGGCGGCGGAGCTGCTGGCCGCCCAGCTCCGGGAGAGCGCCGGCGCCCCCATCGTGGGGACGCTGACCTCCGGCAAGGGCTACGCCCAGGTGACCTTCGACCTGCCCAACGGCGGCGGGGTGGGGCTGTCCACCTCCGCCTACTGCACCGGCGGCGGCCACTCTCTGATTGGGGAAGGCCTCACCCCCGATGTGGAACTGGAGCTGGACGAGGGCGCCGTGCGGGGCGGGGAAAACGACAACCAGCTCGCCGCCGCCCTGGCCCTGTTTGACCAATGACAAAAGCGCCTCCTTCCAACCGCGGAGGGGGCGCTTTGCCGCTGTTTTTCTTGCTTTTTCCCCTCCCGCATGGTATGATGTCTTACGGCTCACCGCGGGCGCGGAGAGGCGAACGGACCGATCGGACAAAGTCGAGTATGGAAGAAAGGCGGAACGCACATGAGACGTGCCGGAATTTTGCTGCCCATGTTCTCCCTCCCCTCCCCCTATGGCATCGGGACCATGGGGCAGGCGGCCAGGGACTTTTTGGACTTTTTGAAGGCCGGCGGCCAGAGCTGCTGGCAGCTGCTGCCCATGGGTCCCACCAGCTACGGGGACTCCCCCTACCAGTCCTTCTCCTCCTTCGCCGGCAACCCCTATTTCATCGACCTGGACGACCTGGCGGCGGAGGGCCTGCTGGAGAAGTCCGAGTATGCCGGCATCGACTGGGGCGGCCCCCGTTACGTGGACTACGCCCTGCTGTATGAAAAGCGCTTCCCGGTGCTGAAACTGGCGGTGAGGCGTCTGCTGAGCGCCCCGCCGGAGGACTACTCCGCCTTCCTCCGGGAAAACGCCTATTGGCTGGAGGACTACGCCCTGTTCATGGCCCTGAAGGGGGAGAACGGCGGCAGATCCTGGCGGGAGTGGCCGGAGGGCGAGAAGCTCCGCCGGCCCGACGCCCTGGACGCCGCCAGGGAGCGGCTGGCGGAGGAGCTGGACTTCTGGCGGGGAGTACAGTATCTGTTCTTCCGCCAGTGGGACGCGCTGAAGCGGCTGGCCAACACAAGCGGCATCACCGTCATCGGCGACCTGCCCATCTATGTGGCGCTGGACTCCGCCGACGTGTGGTCCGACCCCAGGCAGTTCCAGCTGGACGGGGACCTGGATCCCACCGAGGTGGCCGGCTGCCCGCCCGACGCCTTCACCGCCGACGGACAGCTCTGGGGCAATCCCCTCTTTGACTGGGAGTATATGCGGCAGGACGGGTTCTCCTGGTGGCTGCGGCGCATCGGGTTCCAGTTCCGCCTGTTCGACACCCTGCGGATCGACCACTTCCGGGGCTTCGACGAGTACTACGCCATCCCCTACGGGGACGCGAACGCCCGCCGGGGCCGGTGGCGTCCGGGACCGGGCCTGGCCTTCTTCCAGGCGGTGAACGGGGCGCTGGGCCCCAGGGACATCATCGCCGAGGACCTGGGCTTCCTCACCGACTCGGTGCGGATGCTCCAGAAGAACACCGGCTATCCCGGCATGAAGATCCTGCTGTTCGCCTTCGATCACCAGCACCCGGACAGCGAATACCTGCCCCACAACTACACCCACAACTGCGTGGTCTACGCCGGCACCCACGACAACGAGACCATCCTGGGCTGGATGGCGGGCGCCGACCCCCGCGACGTGTCCTTCGCCAAACGCTACCTCCGGCTGAACGAGGAGGAGGGCTTTGCCTGGGGCATGATGCGGGGGGCCTGGGCCTCTCCCGCCGACCTGGCGGTGATGCAGATGCAGGACCTGCTCTCCATCGGCGTCGAGGGGCGCATCAACACCCCCTCCACCCTGGGGGACAACTGGAAGTGGAGGCTCCTCCCCGGCGAGACCGACGAGAAGCTCGCCCGCCGCCTCCTGCGGGAGACCGCCCTCTACGGCCGCACCGCCCCCACCCCCGGCTTTTTCCTGTAAAGGAGCCGTCCCCGTCCCGTACTCCGCATACAAAAGGCCCCCCGCCGTCAATGGCGGGGGGCGCTTTGTATGTATGGGGCCCTTAGTTCTTCAACGTCTCCGCCCAGGCGGAATACTTGGCCACCTTTTCGGCGCAGGCGGCCTGACTGTCGCCCCTGGTGAGGATATACACCTTCACCTTGGGTTCGGTGCCGGAGGGCCGGACGATGACAGAGGTGCCGTCGGCCATCTCATAGCGGAGCACGTTGGAGCCGGACAGCTCCATGGCGGACGTTTCGCCGGTGGCCACATCCACCACGCTGCCGTCCTTGTAGTCCTTCTGCTGGGCCACGGCCACGCCGGCGATCTCCACCGGGGGCTTGGCGCGGAGGTTTGCCATCAGGTCGGCCATCTTCTTCAGGCCGTCCAGACCGGGCATCACCAGGTTCAGGGTCTTCTCCTGGAAGTCGCCGTACTTCTTGTAGAGGGCCTCCACGGCGTCGGCCAGGGTCATCCCCTGCCCGTAATACCATGCGGCCATCTCGGTCATGGCCACGGCGGCGGTGACGGCGTCCTTGTCCCGGACGAAATTGCCCAGCATATATCCGTAGGACTCCTCAAAGGACATGATGACGGTGCCCTGGCCGGACTCCTCCAGCTGGTCTTTCTTCTGGGCCAGGAACTTGAAGCCGGTGAAGGTGTCGTAGAAATCCACGCCGTTGTCCTGGGCCACCTTCCGGGCCATCTCGGTGGAGACGATGGATTTCAGGGCCGCGGGGTGAGCGGGCATCTTGCCGGTGCGCTTTTTCGCGCCGATGAGGTAGTCCAGCAGCAGCACGCCGGTCTGGTTGCCGGTGAGCAC
>CANQKJ010000112.1 GCA_947624465.1 uncultured Oscillospiraceae bacterium | reverse complement strand
CACGTCGCCGGCCTTCATCCCCTTGTATACGGGGGTGCCGTCGGCCAGCACTCCCCGCAGCACCCCATCGATCCGGCAGACAACCGGCAGGCCGTTTACGGCGCCCGCCGCGTCCCCCGCCCGGACGGTATCGCCGATCTCCCGGAGCTGGCGGAACACCCCGTCCGCCGGGGCCCGCAGCACCCGCTCCCCGGCGAAGCCGCCGATGAGGCCGGGCACGTTGGTGTTGGGCAGGGCGGAGCCCTCCCAGATCACCCGGCCCAGGTAGTGGCCCCGCATGGTCTCCACCACCGCGTGGCAGTCCACCCCGGCGGTGAAGCCGGGGCCCGCGGCGATGACCGCCGGGGCGTCGGTGATCCTGGTGCCCAGGTTCCGCTTGGCTAAAATCAGGTCCGCCACCACGTCGGGCCGGAGCTCTTTGATACAGGCCGCCTCCGGGTCCCGCAGCACGGCGATCTCCCCCGCCTCCAGGATGGGCCGGACGCCCTCCGGGCCCTCCGCCAGCCGGGCGGTGACGTCCTCCACCGTATAGCTGCCGAACAGCACCGCCTGGGAGAAGCACACCGTCCGCCGGATGGCCGTGGGCCGGGGCAGCTCGGTCATGACCACCCGGAACCCCGCCCGGTGGAGCCGCAGGGCGGTGCCGGTGGCCAGGTCCCCGGCGCCCTTGATGACTACAAGCATCGGATCTCCCCCTTCCGCAGGCTCCCGGCGAGGACAGGCCGCCCCTCCAGGGCGGCGGCCAGCCGCCGGGCCTGTTCGTACTCCTCCGACCCGTCACATTGGTTTACATAAATAACGTCCCAGCCGCTCTCCAGGGCCAGCATCTCGGCCACGCCGCCGGGAGAGGTGTCCGCCGGACGCCAAAGCTCCGGCCGGTGGACCGCCTGTCCGGCGGGCCGTCCGAACCCGGAGGCCCCCACCACGCAAATCACCCGGGCCGCCTCGGGCGGAACGGCGGGTTCCCAGGGGGCGTGGGCCTTCAGCGGCAGGCCCCGGGCGCCGTCGGCCTCCACCAGCACATAGTCGAACCGCTCCGCCAGCTCCGCCATGGGAAGCGCCGGAGCCGTCAGCTTGCCGCTCTCCGGCAGGGGCGTCCCGGCGCAGAGCAGGAGGTGCTTCTGCCGCAGCCGGTCCAATTCCGCCTTCGATGCGGCCAGCGGCACATTCGGGAAGGGGTATATCTTTGTGGTGCTGCACAGCAGCACCGAGCGTCCCGACGCCGCCAGCTCCCGCCCCAGGGTAATGAGCAGGGTGGTCTTGCCCCCGCTGCCGGTGACGGCGGTGACGCCCGCCGGTATGTTCAGCGCCTCCCGAAAGGTCATGCCGCGTCCCCTCCCCGCCTTTTTTCTCAGTATACCCCCAACGGCGCTCCGCCGCAAGCGCAAAACTGTGATTGCAAACGGCGCGAATGCGTTATATACTGAGAAAAGCAATGAAAAACGGGAGGCGGCCTATGGGAAGCGACATCGTATTCTGCAAGGGCGGCGGCTGCACCGCCAAGCTGGGGGCCGGGGTTTTGAGCCGGGTGCTGTCCAAACTGCCCAGGGGTCCGGCGGACCCCAGACTGCTGGTGGGCTATGACAGCCGGGACGACGCGGCGGTCTACCGTATCACGGACGACACCGCCGTGGTCCAGACCCTGGACTTCTTCCCGCCCATGGTGGACGACCCCTACACCTTCGGGCAGATCGCGGCGGCCAACGCCCTCAGCGATATCTACGCCATGGGCGGGGAGGTCAGGACCGCCCTGAACATCGTCTGCTTCCCGGAGAAGTGGGACCTGAACATCCTGGGCGAGATCCTCCGGGGGGGCTCGGAGAAGGTCATCGAGGCCGGGGGCACTCTGGCCGGAGGCCATTCCATCGCCGGGGACGGGGTGCTGTACGGCCTGTCCGTCCTGGGGACGGTCCGCCCGGAGCGGGCGCTAGCCAACAACCGGGGCAGGCCGGGGGACAGGCTCATCCTCACCAAAAAGCTGGGGGTGGGCATCCTCTGCACCGCCAACCGGGTGGGGGAGGCGTCGGAGGAGGGGATGGCCGAGGCGGTGGCATCCATGACCACGCTGAACAGACGCGCCGCCGAGATCGCGGCGGGGTATGAGGTCCACGCCTGCACCGACGTCACCGGCTTCGGCCTGCTGGGCCATCTGCGGGAGATGCTGGACGGGAAGCTGTCCGCCGCCGTCCGGTGGAGGCAGGTGCCCGTCATCCAGGAGGCGAAGCGCCACGCCGACGAGTTCCTCCTGACTGCGGCGGGCCAGCGGAACCGGAACTTCGCCGGAGAGGCCGTCCGCTTTGAGCGCGTCCCCTTCGCCATGGAGGAGATCTTGTTCGACCCCCAGACCTCCGGCGGGCTGCTGCTGGCGGTCTCCCCGGACTGCGCGGAGGCGCTGGAGGGGGAGCTGCGGGCCGCCGGCCTGCCGGCGGCGGTCATCGGGGAACTGACGGAGCGAACCGATTCTGAGGTCATTGTAAAATAATGCGGAAAGGTGGATTCGCTATGAAAAAAGTAGTGGACGCCATGGGGGACCCCTGTCCCATCCCCGTGGTCAAGACCAAAGAGGCCATCAAGGAGCTGAACGGGGCCCCTGGCGCTGTGGAGACTCTGGTGGACAACGAGATCGCCGTGCAGAACCTGACCAAGATGGCAAATCAGAAGGGTTACGGGGTCACCTCCGAAAAACTGGGGGAAAACCGGTTCCGGGTGGTCATGGCCGTGAACGGCGGGGAGGCCGGCGCGGACGGACCGGATGAGACGCCCTGCGTCCCCGACGCCCGGAGGGGGAACATGGTGGTGGCCGTGTCCTCCGCCGCCATGGGCGCCGGCGACGACGAGCTGGGCGCCGCCCTGATGAAGGCGTTCCTCTACGCCCTGGCCCAGCAGGAGACGCTCCCCGCCGCGGTGCTGTTCTACAACGGCGGCGCGAGGCTCACCTGCGAGGGCTCCGCCTCCCTGGAGGATCTGAAGGCGCTGGAGGCCCAGGGGGTGGAGATATTGACCTGCGGCACCTGCCTCAACTTCTACGGGCTGACGGAACGGCTCCGGGTGGGGGCGGTCACCAATATGTACGATATCGCGGAGCGGCTGACCGGCGCCGCGTCGGTGATCCGGCCGTGATCTACCTGGACAGCGCCGCCACCGCCCTCCACCGGCCCCCGGCGGTGGGGGAGGCCATGGGCCGGGCCCTTTACGCCATGGGTAACGCGGGGCGGGGGGTCCACGGGCCCGCCCTGGCCGCCGCCCGGCTGATCTACGGCGTTCGGGAGAAGGCCGCCGCCCTCTTTGGCGTCTCCGACCCCGGGCGGGTGGCCTTCACCGCCAACGCGACCCAGGCGCTGAACATCGCCGTCGAGGGGCTCATCCGGCCGGGGGACCATGTGATCACCACGGCGCGGGAGCACAACTCGCTGCTGCGGCCCCTCTACCGGAGGGAGGCCGCCGGGGCGGAGCTGACCATCCTGCCGGCGGACGGGCTGGGCCGGGTGGATTTTGACGCCCTGGAGGACGCCCTGCGGCCCAACACCCGGGCGGTGGCGGTGGGCCACGCCTCCAATGTGACGGGAGACGCCGTCGATCTGCGGAGGATCGCGGACTTCACCCGGACCCACGGGCTGCTGCTCATCGTGGACGCGGCTCAGACCGCCGGGGAGCTGCCCATCGACATGGAGGACCTGGGGATCGACGTGCTGTGCTTCACCGGCCACAAGGGGCTGATGGGTCCCCAGGGCACCGGGGGGCTGTGCGTCCGGGAGGGGCTGGATATCCCGCCCCTGCTGGTGGGGGGCAGCGGGTTCCGCAGCTTTGACCGGACCCATCCGGCCGAACTCCCCGAGGCCCTGGAGGCCGGGACCCTCAACGGCCACGGCCTGGCCGGGCTGGGGGCGGCCCTGGACTATATCCTGGAGCGCGGCGTGGAGGACATCCGCCGGACGGAGGACGCCCTGGCCCGGCGCTTTCTGGCGGGGGTCCGGGCCATCCCCGGCGTGACCCTCTGCGGCGGCTGGGACGCGGCGGTCCGCGCCCCCATCGTGACGCTGAACGTGGGGGAGCTGGACGCCGGAGAGGTCGGCCGCCGCCTCTGGGACGGGGCGGAGATCTGCGTCCGCGCTGGGGTCCACTGCGCGCCGCTGATGCACAGGGCCCTGGGCACGGCGGAGCGGGGCGCGGTGCGGTTCAGCTTCTCCTGCTTCAATACAGAGGCGGAGATCGACCGGGCGGTCCGGGCCGTGGCGGAGATCGCCGGGGAGGGATGAGCCATGCGGGAGAAAAAGCGGTGCGCCGTGCTCACCTTCCGCACCACCACCGAGGCCATGGCCATGGAGCGGCGCTGCGGGGAACAGGGCATCCCCGGTCGGCTCATCCCCGTGCCGAAGGAGATCGCCGCCGGGTGCGGGCTGGCCTGGCGGATGGAGGCGGAGGACTACGCCCGCCTGCGGCCTGAGCTGGAGCGGCTGGGCCTGCGGTTCCAGCGGGCGGCGGAGATGATGCTCTACTGAGAGGGCCCTTCGCCCTTGACACGGATCCGCCTTTGCCGTTCCCAGACGGGATATGGTATGCTGCCGGTAGTACCGGCAGGGGGACCGCCCGCTCTTTCCTGTGCGCGGCTCAGTCTGCGAACAGGGGGGTGGAAAGATACCGGTCCCCGGTGTCGGGCAGCAGGGCCACGATGGTCTTGCCCTTGTTCTCGGGCCGCTTGGCCAGCTCGATGGCGGCCCACACCGCCGCGCCGGAGGAGATGCCCACCAGCACCCCCTCGCTGCGGCCCACCCGCTTGCCGGCGGCGAAGGCGTCCTCGTTCTCCACGGCGATGATCTCGTCGTAGACCTGGGTGTTCAGCACCTCGGGCACAAAGCCCGCGCCGATGCCCTGGATCTTGTGGCTGCCCGCGGTGCCCTTGGACAGCACGGGGGAGGAGGCGGGCTCCACCGCCACCACCTTCACGCCGGGGTTTTTCTCCTTCAGATACTCCCCCACGCCGGTGACGGTGCCGCCGGTGCCCACGCCGGCCACGAAGATATCCACCGTCCCGTCGGTGTCGTCCCAGATCTCGGGGCCGGTGGCGGCCTTGTGGGCGGCGGGGTTGGCCGGGTTCACGAACTGGCCGGGGATGAACGCGTTGGGGATCTCCCTGGCCAGCTCGTCGGCCCTGGCGATGGCCCCCTTCATGCCCTTGGCCCCCTCGGTGAGGACCAGCTCGGCGCCGTAGGCCTTCATGATCTGACGGCGCTCCACGCTCATGGTCTCGGGCATGACGATGATGATCCGGTAGCCCCGGGCGGCGGCCACGGAGGCCAGGCCGATGCCGGTGTTGCCGGAGGTGGGCTCGATGATGACGGAGCCGGGCTTCAGCAGGCCCCTGGCCTCCGCGTCGTCGATCATGGCCTTGGCGATGCGGTCCTTCACGCTGCCGGCGGGGTTGAAGTACTCCAGCTTGGCCAGGAGTTTGGCCTCCAGGCCCTCCTCCTTCTCGATGTGGGTCAGCTCCAGCAGGGGGGTATGGCCGATCAGCTGGTCGGCGGATGTGTAGATCTTGCTCATGGTGACAGCCTCCTGAACAAAAGAGTGATTTTAAAACCTATTTATCTGATAGGTTTATGTGGATTATACTCCGCCCTGTTTCCCCTGTCAAGAAAAATAATCCACAGTGTCGCGGCTCCGCCGGGAAAAATTTCGGTTGAAATCCTATAAACCGTGTCGTATAATAGGTTGAGCAGAGGAGGGATGTACTGTGCTGGTTTCCACCAAGGGGCGCTATGCCCTGCGGGTGCTGGCCGATATGGCGGAGCACCGGACCGAGGGGTATCTCCCCCTGAAGGAGATCGCCCAGCGGCAGGAGATCTCGGAAAAGTATCTGGAGAGCGTTCTGAAATCCCTGGTGAAGAACGGCCTGCTCACCGGGCTGCGGGGCAAGGGGGGCGGCTACAAGCTGACCCGCGCCCCGGAGCAGTATACCGTGTGGGACGTGCTCCGGCTGACGGAGGACTCCCTGTCGCCGGTGTCCTGCCTGGAGGAGGGCGCGCCTCCCTGCGGGCGGGCGGCCACCTGCCGCACGCTCCCCCTGTGGCAGGGACTGGACAGGGTCATCCGGGACTATCTGAGCGGGATCACCATCGCCGACCTGATACGGCCGGGGGACGGATCGGGCGACTACGTCATCTGATCGGAGGCAGCGCCGCCGGGGACGGCTCCGGCGGCCCTTTGCGTCCTTTTGGGCCGCTGAGCGGGCGGGAGACGCAAGAATCCACAAAGAAACCGCCCCATTTGGGCTGTTTTTAAGCCCTTATGCCGTTGACAGAAGGCCCGATCGCAACATATAATACGGATACTACACTAAAGCAGTAAATTTGAGAGAAACAGGAGGATATCACCATGGCAGATCGCGTTTACAACTTTTCCGCGGGGCCGTCCATGCTCCCCCTCGAGGTGCTGGAGCGGGCCGGGAAGGAAATCACCAACTACCAGGGCTCCGGTATGTCCGTGATGGAGATGAGCCACCGCTCCAAGGTGTTCCAGAAGATCTTCGACGACACCAAGGCCAACTTCATCCGGCTGTTCCATGTGCCCGACAACTATAAGGTGCTGCTGCTCCAGGGCGGCGCCTCCAGCCAGTTCTCCATGGTCCCGCTGAACCTGATCGGCAAGACCGGCAAGGCGGACTACGCCGTCACCGGCAACTTCTCCAACATCGCCTATAAAGAGGCGAAGAAGTACGGCCAGATCAACCTGGCCGCCTCCTCCGAGGATAAGAACCACACCTATATCCCTGCCCAGGACCAGCTGAAGCTGGACCCGGAGGCCAGCTACTTCTATTACTGCGCCAACAACACCATCTACGGCACCGAGTGGCAGTATGTGCCCGACACCGGGGATGTGCCCATCGTCTGCGATATGTCCTCCGACTTCCTGAGCCGTGTGGTGGACGTGTCCAAATACGGCGTCATCTTTGGCGGCGCTCAGAAGAACCTGGCCCCCGCGGGCCTGACTATCGCCGTGGTCCGGGAGGACCTGGCCGGCCATGAGCTGCCCTACACCCCGCTGATGATGAACTACAAGACCATGATCGACAAGGACTCCATGTACAACACCCCGCCCTGCTGGTGCATCTA
>CANQKJ010000111.1 GCA_947624465.1 uncultured Oscillospiraceae bacterium | reverse complement strand
GCCGGGACACTGGAAGATGACATGCCTTACCCGGCTGCCCTCGCTCTTGTCCAGCAGGTAGTACTGGCCCCGGCTGGGGGAGATGTCGAAGGCGTGGGGGGCGGCCATGTCGTGGATGACGGCCCCGTCCACCCCGGCGGCATTGACCACGTACCGGGCCGGGAAATCGCCCTTGACGGTGTGGACGGTCCAGCCGCCCTCTCCCCGGTCGATGCCGGTGACGGCGGCGTCCAGGTGGAGTTCCGCGCCGTTTTTCACCGCCGTCTCCGCCAGGGCCAGGCAGAACTCCCAGGGAGAGCAGATGGCGGCGGTGGGGGCGTACAGAGCGCCCACCGTCTCCGGGGACAGACCGGGTTCCAGGGCCAGGGCCTCCTCCCGGTCCAGCAGCCGCAGGCCGGGGACGCCGTTGGCCTCTCCCCTGCGGTACAGTTCCTCCAGCTTGGGCCGGTCCTCCTCAGACAGCCCCGCCACCAGGGAGCCGCACTGCCGGTAAGGCACATCCAGCGCGGCGCAGAGTTCCTTTGCCAGGGCGGAGCCCCGGACGTTCAGCTTCGCCATCAGGGTACCCGGCTCGGGGTCGTACCCGGCGTGGAGGATGGCGGAGTTGGCCTTGGTGGTCCCCATGGCCACGTCGTTCTCCCGCTCCAGCACGGCGACGCTCAGCCGGTATTTGGACAGCTCAAAGGCTGTGGCCGCGCCCACTACGCCGCAGCCCACGATCACAACATCGTACACAGGATGACCTCCTTGTCTACATACTCCACACGGTGGGATTGGTGGTGGACACGGCGATGGCCCCCGCGCCCAGCGCGCCGGTGACATCCTCCTTATCCGAGATGAGGCCGCCGGCGATAATGGGCTTGCTCACCACTGCCGCCAGCCGGCGGATGATCTTGGGCATCAGTCCGGGCAGCACCTCGATCAGGTCGGCGGAGTCCTGGGTCAGATGGCGCTCCACAGTGGCCAGCGCCATGGAGTCCAGCAGGAACACCCGCCGGATGGCCAGCAGCCCCAACTCCCTGGCCCGCCGGGTCAGCGAGTCCCGGGTGGAGATGACCCCGTCCGCCACTGTGTTCCGGGCGATGAAGTCCGCCGCAATGTCCCGGGCGGCCAGCCCCTCCACCAAATCCAGATGGACGAACACCCGCTTGCCCGCCTTGTGGACACGCAGCGTCACGTCCCCCACGTTGAGCACATCGCTGGCCAGGAGAAACACCACCGGCACATCGCTCTCCAAGGCGGCGTCCAGCCCCGCCCCGTCCTTGACGGCGGCGATTACCGGGCCATCCTCCAACAATCTCAGGAGTAGATTACGATCCATTTCAGCCTCTCTTTCCACGCAAAGGGTACAAGAACAAAAAGTGCGCAAAGCAACCGCTCTATGTTGCCCTGCGCCTCTCAAATACTCCGCACATGGATATCCAGTTCTTTTTTATGATACCAGACCTGGCTGGAAATTGCAAGGGGCCCGGCCAAGTTTTTCTTTGGAAAGTCTTCCAAAAAGCGACAAGCAATTTTGTCAAATCTCGACAAAATCATTTTGAGGGCTTGACAGTAATATGAGGAAATTGTATAATGGCATTGCACAAATGGATACCGGCTCATTGAGTTTTAGAGACGAGCGTGACGGCTTTTGTCGTTGCGCTCTTGTTTTATGCTTTGGGGGTGTGGCAAACAATTTTAGAGGAATAACGTATCGATCAAAAAGGGAGGATTAAATTATGAAAAAAAGCAAACCCATCATTGTTCTTGCTATCGGACTGGTCTTTTGCATCATCAGTATGTTTGTCAGCCATGCGTTTCTGACTTCCGGTGGCACAGTAAAAATCAATGAATTGAATCTGGCGATTCCCAGCGGCGAGACAATCCATGTATATGAGTATCGTCCCCAGACTGCCACTGTGGACACTCCGGCTCCGGCAATCATCTTTAGCCACGGCAACGACAGTACACTCCAATCCCATCAGGATTATGCCATGGAACTTTCCCGGAGAGGTTATGTAGTCTTTGCATTGGATATAACCGCTGCCGGTATGTCTTCTCCCGTCCTGAGTGCCTCTACCGTGGCTTTCGGCGTATACGATTTGGTCGATTATGTCTACTATAATTTGGACTACGTCGACAATGCAAAAATCGGTATCGCCGGTTTCTCAAAGGGCGGCAACAACGTTTATGACACCATGATGCAATATGGCGTGGAACAGCGGGAGACCCCCGATACCTATGTCAAGCGCGTGGCTGCGGCTCTGATCATCGATCCGCGCTTTTTGCCTATGGACGGCTTTGCTACCGGCATCAACGTTGGATTTAATGCCGGTTCCAGGAGTCCTTATGCTAACAACTTCACCCATGTGGATGGCTATCTGCCCGGTGATTTGTCAGTCAAACCCGAGATGAAAGAGTTTATCAATCTCGGTGTCCCCGGTACGTTCTCCGAGGAAGATCTGACCGATCCCAATGTCAAGGTAGAAATCGGGAAAATCTATGGCAGCGTTGAGGACGGGACTTCCCGCATCGTCTATAATTCCGAGTATATGACCCATGCCACCGGATTGCTTTCCAAAGCAGGTATCCGCGACTGTGTGAAATACTTCGATCAAACAATTGGGGCCCCCAACCCCATCCCTGCGGAAAGCAGCAATGTCAATCTGCACCTCTTCTTTGCGGCGCTTGGATTTGTTGGCATTCTTCTGATCATTGCACCGATTGCTCTTCTTCTGATGGACACAGAATTCTTTGCCTCTTTAAAACAGAAGCCCGATGAAAATGGCGAACCCCAGGTCGAAGTCAAAACGATCGGTCAAAAACTCCTGCTGATTCTTCCCCCGCTTGCGCTGGGCTTTCTGTTGCCTTTGACCGCCGTTTCCTTCGGTCAGACCACCAATAAATTTCTGAACTTAAACGGGAACCCCGGCCTGAACACCTGGTTTATCAATGCGTGGCAAAACAGCATCGTCTTCTGGTTGACTATGAACGCCCTTATCGCCCTGGTCGTATGCTTGCTGCTCTATTTCCTGGTCCATAAAAGGAATGGTATTACGATGCGCAGCGTCGGCGTTTATGCCAGCGTGGTCAACGCAATCAAGACAATCATTCTGGCGGTTCTCGTATTTGTGCTCTGCTACCTGGTGGTATGCTTCGCACAATACACCCTTAAGGTCGACTTCCGCTTCCAGGACCTCACCTTCCCTGTCATGACCTGGGACCATCTGCTGTTGTGTATGCGCTATGCGCCTTTCTTCATTTTCTTCTGGTGCGTCAACTCCATGAACATGAATGCATTCAACCGCGTCAAAGGTATGAGCGAAAAGGTCAATCTCGCTCTGTGCGTTATTCTGAATATTCTGGGCCTTGTTGTTGTCCTTGCGATTCATTACGCGAAACTGTACACCACTGGCGCCGGTCTGAATAACTTTATGAGGTGGAAATACTTTACTACCTGTCTGCTGTTCATTCCCACAGCCATCGCCGGTACCATCATTAACCGGGTCATCTACAAGAAGACACATAACGTCTTTGTCGGCCCCGTGGTATTTGGCACGATCACTACAATCTTCAGCACGGCTGTCATGATGCTGCCTGATTATCTGTATTGATACTTTAGTAAGAATTGATGAGAGCGCCAGGGCCTTATGGCCCCGGCGCTCTCCTTTTATCCGTCACCACTCACGGGATGAAATTCTCAAAGATGATGAGGCTGCCCTCCGCCTCCAGCCGCTCCATGGTCTCCCGGTCCCGGACGGTCCAGCTCACCTCCCGGACGCCCCAGAGCTTCCGGGCCAGCCGGGGGGACAGCCCCTCCCGGCCATGCCAGTCGTAGGCGATGAAGTCGGGCAGGGTGGCGAAGTCCAACAGCAGATGGGTCATGGCGAAGTCGGCGAAAGCGCCCATATTGGTGCCCTTGCTTTTCAAAAAGTTCTCGCTGAGCTGGCCCCGGCAGATATCGGGCCGATGCTCCTTCAGCCAGCGCACCGCGCCGGGGTGGAAGGACTCGACGCAGTAGTCCACATCGAATTTGTCCAGCATCTCACAGGCGGCCTGGCAGAGGGCGTCGTTGTTCCCGTCCACCTTCAGCTCCACGATGAGGGGCGTCTTTCCCTCGAAGAGAGGCAGCACCTCCTCCAGGAAGGGGATGCGCTCGTCGGTGCCCTCCAGGCGGTACCGGGACAGCTCCTCCGCCGTGGACTCAGACGCCCTTACGTCCGCCCCGGCGGTGCGGAGCAGGGAGTCGTCGTGGATGACGGCCAGGCGGCCGTCTTTTGTCAGGTGGACGTCCAGCTCCGCGCCGAAGCCGCGCTCCACCGCCCGGCGGAAGGCGGCCAGGGAGTTCTCGGGGACGCCGTGTTCCCTGTCGTGGAGGCCCCGGTGGGCGTAGCGGTATCGCTCCAGCACCGCCCAGGCGGGGTGGTCCTTCCTGCCCCGGAGGGACAGCAGATAGGCCCCCGCGGCGGCGGCCGGGGCCATCAGGGCGGCCCGCAATAAACTGTGCTTTTTCATAGTGATCGCCTCGATCTCGCACCCCGCCCGTCGCCGTCGCAGCACTGGCGAACAGGCCACGGAGGAAGCGGTATAAAGTTCTTTTTGCTGACTTTTTCTTGTCGGAAAAAGTCAGTCGTCCATATCTTCAAAAGCTTCCAATCCCTTCTTGGCCTTGACCTTCACGTCCCCGTGCTTCACAAAGTGCATGGTGACGAAGCTGCACGCCACGAAGAAGGCGGCGTAGGGGAACAGCACCCAGTAGCCGATGGCCCGCATCAGGGTCCCTGCCAGGGCGGGGGTGACCACCTGGGCCGCCATGGAGGCGGTGTAGTAGTAGCCGGTGAACTTGCCCACGTCGGAGCCCCTGCACATCTCCACCACCATAGGCAGGGAGTTCACGTTGATGGCCGCCCAGGCCAGGCCCACGGCGGCGAAGGCCACGAACATGATGGGGACGATGGTGTCGAACAGGGTGGTAAGTAAGCCCCCCGCCAGGAACATGGCCGCCAGCAGGATGACCCCCGCCTGGATGGTCTTTTTCCGGCCGATCTTGGAGGCCACGATGCCGATGGGGATGTAGCTGACGATGGCTCCGGCGGTGGCCACCAGCAGGCAGGTGGAGGCCCCGCCCAGGCCCTCGCCCATGACCTCGCCGATGTACCGGGTGAACCAGGTGGTGACGCCGTTGTAGCCGATGAACCACAGGGCGATGGAGGCCAGCAGGAAGCCCAGGCTCCGCTTCACCGGGGCGGGCAGCTCCTCATGGCCGGAGCCGTCGTCCTCCGCCAGGTTCCACTCGGGGTGCTGAGCCTCCAGCGCCTGGTTCTCGGCGGCCAGTTTGGGCTCCCGGATGGTGATAAGCAGCACGATCACCGCCACCGCCATGATGGCGGACACGATCAGGAACAGGGGCTGATAGTTCACGTGCTCCAGCCCCTCCACCTTGGAGGTGGGGTACATGACGGCGGCGATGGCCAGATAGATGATGCCGCCCACGGCGCCCATCAGATTGATGATGGCGTTTCCCCGGGAGCGCAGGGGCTTGGGGGTCACGTCGGGCATGAGGGCCACGGCGGGGGAGCGGTAGACGCCCATGGCGATGAGCAGCAGGCCCAGGACCACCACGAAGGACACGAACTTGTAGGGGGCGGCCTCGGCGGCGTAGCTGTTGTCCAGGATGGGCAGGATGTTCATCAAAATCACCGCGCCGGCGGTGCCCGCCAGGATGTAGGGGGTGCGGCGGCCCAGTTTGCCGGGTTTGGTGCGGTCGGACAGGCCGCCGAACAGGGGCAGCAGGAACAGGGCCAGCACGTTGTCCGCCGCCATGATGACGCCGGAGATGGTCTCGTTCAGGTGGAAGGTGTCGCCCAGGATCAGCTGGATCACGTTGTCGTACATCTGCCAGAAGGCGCTGATGGACAGGAAGGCCAGGCCCACCAGGATGGTGCGTTTGTTGTTCAGCTTGTTGGGATCCATACATTTCTCCTCTCTCAGAATGGGTGGATGGGGCGGAACGGCCGGTCACAGGATGCGCTTATTTCCAAAACAGCTCCCCGCCGCCGGCGGAGATGAGCTTCCATACCTCGTCGTCGATCAGTTCCCGCTTATAGGAGTACCGGCGGTCCTGGTCGGTAATCTGCCGGATCACCCGGCAGGGATTCCCCGCGGCGACCACCATGTCCGGGATATCGGAGGTGACGACGCTCCCCGCGCCGATGACAATATCGCTGCCGATACGCACCCCCGGCACGATGGTGACGCTGCCGCCGATCCACACGTTGTCCCCGATGACCACCCCTTTGCCGTACTCGTAGCCGCTGTTCCGGGTGGCGGGATGGACGGGGTGCCCCGCCGTGTAGACGGACACATTGGGTCCAAACATACAGTTGTCGCCAATGACGATGGGGGCCACGTCGATGAGGACGCAGTTGTAGTTGGCGAAAAAGTTCCGCCCGGTCCTGATGTGGGTGCCGTACTCGCAGTAAAAGGGCGGGACCACGAACAGATTCTCGGAGTCCGGGATGACCTCTTTGGCGGCGGCGTTGATCTGCTCATACTCCCAGCGGTCCAGCCCGTTCAGCTTTTTCAGCTTCTTCTTGCACTCCGCCATCTCCGCGAAGACCTGCTCGTCGCCGATATAGACCATTCCCCGGTCCCTGCGCTCCGCGTTGGTCATTCTCTCTCCCCCTTTGCCGGACGATCCTCCCCCGCCCAGGCGGCGTGGAGGGCGGCGATGTCGTCGAACACCCAGGCGGGCTTCACCGGGCTGGCCTCCAGGTCGGCCAGCGTCCCCTCGCCGGAGAGGACGAAGGCGGTGTCCACCCCGGCGTTTGCCCCGGCGGCAACGTCGGTATACAGCCTGTCCCCCACCACCAGGGTCTGTTTCTCTGTAAAGCCAGTCCGCCTTACAGCCAGCTCCACCATGGCAGGCTGGGGCTTCCCGATGACCAGGGGCCGCCGTCCGGTGGCCCGCCGCAGCATCTCGCACACGCTGCCGCAGTCGGGCACGGACCCGTACCAGGTGGGGCACACCCAGTCCGGGTTGGTGGCGATGAAGTCCACCCCACGGTTCAGCAGGATGCAGGCGTCCTCCAGCTTCTGAAAGGTCAGCTCGGTGTCGAAGCCGATGAGCAGGCAGTCCACCTCATCGGAGCGCTTGTCAGTGACAGGGATCCCCGCCTCCTCCAACTGGGCGCGGAAGCTCCCGGTGCCGAATACATAGCAGAGCCGGCAGGGCGGCCTTGCCCGCAGGTGGGCGATGAGGGCGTCCACCGAGGTGAGAAAGTCCTCCCGGGAGGACTCCAC
>CANQKJ010000110.1 GCA_947624465.1 uncultured Oscillospiraceae bacterium | reverse complement strand
CCCAGACCCTCCTGGCCCCGGACGGGCGGCGCATCATGATCGCCTGGATGCAGAACTGGGACACCTGCACCGCCCACCCCAGCGACGCCCGGTGGTTCGGCCAGATGACCATCCCCCGGGAGCTGGACTTCCGGGACGGCCGCGTGGTCCAGAACCCGGTGCGGGAGCTGGAGCGGTATCACGACCGCCGGGTGGCCTACACCGATGTGCCCGTCCACGAGGAGGTCACGCTCCAGGGCGTTTACGGCCGCATGATCGACCTGACGGTGACCGTCAAGCCCATGTCGGCGGTCTGCTACACCACCTTCCGCATGAAGGTGGCCCGGGGCAGCCAGCACTACACCTCCATCACCTACACCCCCCAGACGGACACCCTCCGGGTGAGCCGCAGCCACGCGGGCTTCAACCGGGACTTTGTCCACGTGCGGGAGTGCTTCGTCCGCAGCCGGGGCGGCGAGATCAAGCTCCGGGTGATCCTGGACCGGTACAGCGCCGAGATCTTCGTCAACGACGGGGAGCAGGCGCTGAGCCTCACCTTTTACACCCCCCAGTCCGCCGACGGCATCAGCTTCGAGTCCCACGGCAACGCGCTGATGAACGTGGAGAAGTACGATATCGTGATGGACCGATAACGGCGAAAAAAAGGAGCCTCCCCGGCAAACTGCCGGGGAGGCTCCTGGCGTCTCACGCGCACAGATCTATGATGATGTGGGCGAACATTTTGGCGGACAGCATCAGGTCCTCCACCTTGACCCGCTCGTCCGCGCCGTGGAGGCGGGTGTCGAAGCCGGGCATGGTGCAGCCGAAGGCCACGCCGCCGGGGATGTCGTGGACATAGGTGCCGCCGCCGGTGGACAGGCACTCCCCCTTCACGCCGGTGTACTCCTCGTACCGCTTCAGCAGCGTTTTGACAAAAGCGGAGTCCGCCGGGGTGTGGTGGGGCTTCCCCTGGCCTTCGGGGCATTCGAAGGTGAAGCCCTTCCCCTCAAAGGCGGCCCTGGCCGCGTTGAGACAGTTCTCCTCGGTGGCGCAGAGGGGCACCCGGGAGTCGAAGCGGCCCGTCATTCCGGTGTCGGAGAACTCCAGGATGCTGAAGGCCACCGTCAGCGGCCCGGCGATGGGCTCCTCCTGAGCGATGCCCAGGGCCTCTCCCCGCCAGTCCCCGTGGGGCAGCAGGGCGTTGAGGGCCTCCAGCGTCTCTTTGGCGGGGCCGTCCGCCAGGGGCAGGGCGCACAGCAGGGCAACCAGTCCCGTGATGGCGTTGTTCCCCCCCTGGGGGAAGGCGGCGTGGGAGCTTTCGCCCCTGGCGCGGATGACGGTGAGACCCTCCTCATAGGCGAAGGTGAAGGTGACCCCGGTGCGGGAGGTGACCTTCCGGGCGACGGGCTGGATATCGTACATGGAGAGGCCCTCCACGGCGGCGGAGGCGTCCCCCGGCAGGACGTTGAAGCGGATGCCGCCCCGCAGCCAGCGCAGCCGGGGCAGGGCCTCCTGCACCGGCCAGCTCCGGCGGAAGACGGGCCGGAAGCCGCCCTTTTCCGTGTTGATCACCGGGAAGCCCGAGTCGGGGGAAAAGGTGGCGGGGGCGAAGGGGTGCCGGGCAAAGTACCAGGCGATGTCCTTCGAGCCGCTCTCCTCGTCGGTGCCCATGATGACCTTGCAGTTCCGGGCCAGGGGGACCCCCAGGTCCTTCACCGCCTTCATGGCCAGCAGGGAGGCCGCCACCGGACCCTTGTCGTCGTCGGCGCCGCGGCCGTAGATGAGCCCGTCAGTCACGATGGGGGAGAAGGGGGGCGTCACCGTCCACCCCTCGCCGGGGTCCACCACGTCCAGGTGGCCCAGGATGTGCAGGGCGTCCTCTTTATCGTTCAGGTCGGCGGTGCCCACATACCCCTCGTGGTTTTGGGGGATGAGGCCCCACTCCTCCGCGATCTTCAGCGCCTCGTCCAGGGCGGCGGCGGGGCCGGGGCCGAAGGGGGCGCCGGGGGCCGGATCGCCCATCACGCTGTTGATGGCCACCAGGCGCTTCACCGCCTCGATCAAAAGGGACTCCTTGTCCGTGAAATATTCCTCGATCCTTGCTCGGTCCATATGTATCCTCTCCTCTGGGATGGGCGGCGTCCGCCCGGAAATCGCTGCCCCTATTTTAACCCTTTCATCTGTCAAAAACAAGGGGAAAAAGGGGAGAGGGCGGAAAATCGAAAAAAGACGCGGATTCAGTCCCCGGAGGGTTTCCCCTCGCCGCCGGCCTCTTTCAGGTATTTGTATACGGTGTACCGGGACACCCCCAGCCGCTCCGCCACATAGGGCACCGAGCGCCGGTAGGAGAAGCCGTCCCGCTGCTTCAGCAGGGACACCAGCCGCAGCCGGTCGTCCTTGTTCAGCGCGTCGGCGGGCTTGCCCAGGGCGGAGAGACACTGCTCAAACAGGTCGGCAAGCTGTTTGGAGTCCCCCGGCTGCCACAGGGCGGAGCGCAGGTCGGACCGGACGCTCATCAGGTCGGACAGGATGCGCTGGGCGAAGGACAGGCCGGTGTAGTCGAAGTTGACGCCCAGGGCCAGATTGTAGCCCTCTCCGATCAGGTGGAAGGTGGAGGACTTGATCTGCCGCCCGTCGGGGGTGGTGGCGGCCAGGTTCACCTGGTCGGAGGTGGCGGCCTCCTCGCCCAGCTCCAGGCCCACCCCCATGATGTCCATGGTGGAGCCCACCTCCCGGCCGGAAACATGGCCGTTGTAGATGGACAGGATGGGGTGGGTGGGCACCCCCATGTCGTGTACCAGCGTCTCACAGGCGGGGCCGAAGGTCTCCGCCAGCCCCCGGGCGGTGCGGTCCAGAAACTCAAATGCCTGATCCCGATCCATACGCAGCATCCCTTCCACAAAGTGTTGACTCCATTGTAAACCTTTTCCGGGAAAATGGCAAGGCGGGTCCCCGCTGGCGGAGAGGACAAAAGCGGGACCCGCTTTTGGGGCGTTTTTATTTACAAATTCCTCTTTTTTCTCCCCTGGATGTGTGGTATACTGTACGAGTTATATTGGGTCTAAGCGCCATTTCGGCGAATTTAATATGCAGAGAAAGGAACAGAAGCTATGGGTCTGTTTTCCAAATTGTTCGGCACCCGCTCCCAGCGGGAGGTCAAAGCCCTGGAGCGCACGGTGGACAGGATCGAGGCGCTGGAGGACGAATACCGCGCCCTCAGTGATAAAGAGCTGCGCGCCAAGACCGATGAGTTCCGCTCCCGCCTGGAGCAGGGGGAGACCCTGGACGACATCCTGCCCGAGGCCTTCGCCGTCTGCCGGGAGGCGGCGGACCGGGTGCTGGGGATGCGCCCCTACCGGGTGCAGCTCATCGGCGGCATCATCCTCCACCAGGGGCGCATCGCCGAGATGAAGACCGGCGAGGGCAAGACCCTGGTGGCCACCCTCCCCGCCTATCTGAACGGCCTGGCGGGCCGGGGCGTCCACATCATCACCGTCAACGACTACCTGGCCAAGCGCGACTCGGAGTGGATGGGCAAGGTGTACCGGTTCCTGGGCCTGACGGTGGGGCTGGTGATCCACGGCGGCACCCGGGAGGAGAAGCGCCGGGCCTACGCCGCCGACATCACCTACGGCACCAACAACGAGTTCGGCTTCGACTACCTGCGGGACAATATGGCCATCTATTCCCAGGAGCTGGTCCAGCGGGGCCATGTGTTCGCCATCGTGGACGAGGTGGACTCCATCCTCATCGACGAGGCCCGTACCCCGCTGATCATCTCCGGCCAGGGGGAGGAGTCCACCCAGCTGTACCAGATGGCGGACAATTTCGCCGCCCGGCTGAAGTGCCTGCGGGTGGCCTCCACCGACGCCAAGGAGGAGGAGTCCGACGAGCTGGACGCCGACTACATCGTGGACGAGAAGGCCCGCACCGCCACCCTCACCGCCCAGGGCATCAAAAAGGCGGAGCAGGCCTTCAACGTGGAGAACCTGTCCGACCCGGAGAACACCACCCTGTCCCACCACATCAACCAGGCCCTGAAGGCCCGGGGCGTCATGAAGCGGGACATCGACTACGTGGTGAAGGACGGCGAGGTCATCATCGTGGACGAGTTCACCGGCCGGCTCATGTTCGGCCGGCGGTACAACGAGGGCCTCCACCAGGCCATCGAGGCCAAGGAGCACGTCACCGTGGCCCGGGAGTCCAAGACCCTGGCCACCATCACCTTCCAAAACTACTTCCGCCTGTACGACAAGCTCTCCGGCATGACGGGCACCGCCATGACCGAGGAGGAGGAGTTCGGCACCATCTACAACCTGGACATCGTGGAGATCCCCACCAACCGGCCCATGATCCGGCTGGACCAGCCCGACGTGGTGTACAAGACCAAGGCAGGCAAGTACCGGGCGGTGGTGGAGCAGATCAAGGAGTGCCACGCCAAGGGCCAGCCGGTGCTGGTGGGCACCGTGTCCATTGAGATCTCCGAGCTGGTGAGCAAACTGCTGACCCGCGAGGGCATCAAACACAACGTGCTGAACGCCAAGAACCACGAAAAAGAGGCTGAGATCGTGGCCCAGGCGGGCAAGCTGGGGGCGGTCACCGTGGCCACCAATATGGCCGGGCGCGGCACCGACATCATGCTGGGCGGCAACGCCGAGTTCATGGCCAGGGCGGAGCTGCGGAAGGCCGGCATGAGCGACGAGCTCATCGCCGAGGCCACCGGCCACGCCGAGACCGACGATCAGGAGATCATCGAGGCCCGCCGGGCTTTCGCCGAGGCGGAGGCCAGATACAGGGAGGAGATCCGGGCGGAGGCCGACCAGGTCCGGGCCGCCGGCGGCCTCTACATCCTGGGCACCGAGCGGCACGAGTCCCGCCGCATCGACAATCAGCTCCGCGGCCGTGCCGGCCGACAGGGCGACCCCGGCGAGAGCCGCTTCTTCCTCTCCCTGGAGGACGACATCCTCCGGCTGTTCGGCTCCGAGCGCATCCAGGGCCTGATGGAGCGGCTGGGGGTGGACGAGGACACCCCCCTGGACCAGAAGATGCTGTCCAGCGCCATCGAGAGCGCCCAGAAGCAGGTGGAGTCCCGGAACTTCCAGACCCGCAAGACGGTGCTGGAGTACGACGACGTGATGAACACCCAGCGGGAGGTCATCTACAAGCAGCGCAGGCAGGTGCTGGACGGGGAGGACGTCCACGCCTCCATCGAGAATATGCTCGCCTCCACCGTCACCGGACTGGTGGAGGGCCACGCCGGGGAGCAGTCCCACATGGACGGGGAGACCTTCCGGGAGGCGGCGGCCCCCTTCGCCGGCTCGGTGTTCACCCTCCCCCAGGTGGCAAAACTCCAGGAGGAGGCCCCCTCCCTCACGGTGGACGCTCTGGCGGAAAAGCTGCTGGAGGCCGCGAAGGAGAACTACGCGAAACAGGAGGCCGCCGTCAACGCCGCCATGGCGGGCCGGCTGCCCGAGGGGACCAACGCCATGCGGGAGCTGGAGCGGGTGATCCTGCTGCGGGTGGTGGACGAGTACTGGATGGACCATATCGACGCCATGACCGAGCTGCGGCAGGGCATTGGCCTGCGGGCCTACGGCCAGACCGACCCGGTGGTGGAGTACAAGCGGGAAGGCTTCGATATGTTCGAGCAGATGATCGCCGCCATCCGGGAGGAGACCCTGCGGCGGCTGTTCACCGCCCGCATCCGCACCAACGAGGAGATCCGCCGGGAGCGGGTGGCCAAGGTCACCGGCGAGTCCGGCGGCACCGACGGCACCGTGAAGAAGCAGCCGGTGAAAAAGGTCGTCAAGATCGGCCGCAACGACCCCTGTCCCTGCGGGTCCGGCCTCAAGTGGAAGAAATGCACCTGCGCCGAGTACCACAAGAACGTGTAAGACCGTCTCGCCCGTTGAGAGGAGAATTTGCGTGAAGATCACGGAACAAGTCCGCAATGGCGTCACCTTCCTGGCCGCCGACGGCATCGACGCCGCCGGAGGGGCCGCCCACGGGTTTTCCACCCGGCTGGGGGGCGTATCGGAGGGGATGTGGGCCTCCCTGAACCTGGGAGTGAAACGGGGGGACGACCCGGACCACGTCCGGGAGAACTACCGCCGGTTCCTCACCGCTGTCGGCGCGGAGGGGGACGTGCTGGCCATGACCCATCAGGTCCACGGGGGGACGGTGCGGACCATCACCACCGCCGATCTGAAGGACGATCCCTATCAGAAGGTGGACTACGAGGCCGACGGCCTGATGACCGCCCTCCCCGGCGTGACCCTGCTGGTCTACTCCGCCGACTGCATCCCCATCCTGTTCTACGACCCGGTCCGCCGGGTGATCGCCGCCGTCCACGCGGGCTGGCGGGGCACCGCCGCCGGCATCGTGTCCAACGCGGTGGCCCGGATGCGGGTGGTGTACGACTGTAAGCCGGAGGACATCCTGGCCGCCGTCGGCCCCGGCATCTGCCCCCAGTGCTTCGAGACCCACGAGGACGTGCCCAACGCCATGACCTCCGCCCTGGGCACCGAGGTGCTGGACTACATCAAAATCAAACCCAACGGAAAGTTCGCCGTGGACCTGAAGGGCATCAACGCCCGGCGGCTGGAGCTGGCGGGGCTGGACCCCGCCCACATCGCCCTGTGCGAGGAGTGCACCTCCTGCCTGCCGGAGCGCTACTGGAGCCACCGCAGGCTTGGGGCCGGCCGCGGCTCCATGGCCGCCGCCATCCAGCTGCGATGAGACGGCTGTCCGCCCTGCTGGCGGCCCTGTGTCTGCTGCTGGGGCTTGCCGGCTGCGGGGAGGATCTGCCGGAGCCCTCCGGGACGCCGGAGCCCTCCCCCACCCTCTCCGCCGCCCCCACCCCCGCGCCCGCGCCGGCCCGGTTCGCCCTGGCCTACGACCCCAACGCCCCCCTGGACCCCATCCAGGGGGACAGCCAGGTGAACCGGGAGCTGATCGGCCTGGTGTGGCAGGGGCTCTATGAGCTGGACAACGACTTCCGGGCCAGGCCCGTCCTGGCCCAGTCCAGCCGGGTCAGCGGGGACGGCCTCACCTGGACCTTTTCCCTGGCGGAGGGGACCTTCTTCTCCGACGGCACTCCCCTCACGGCGGACCACGCCGCCGCCGCCCTCAACGCCGCCCGGACCAGCCCGGTGTACGCCGCCCGGCTGTCCGGCGTCACCGGCGTGTCCGCGTCGGAGGGGGCCGTGACCGTCACGCTGGCGGCCCCCAACGGGAACCTGCCCGCCCTGCTGGACGTGCCCATCGCCCTGGCGGCGGAGGGGGAGCCCGCCCCCCTGGGCACCGGCTACTACCGGGTGGAGCGGGAGGGGGAGAGCGGCCTGCGGCTGGGGATCAACCCCTTCCATTTCG
>CANQKJ010000109.1 GCA_947624465.1 uncultured Oscillospiraceae bacterium | reverse complement strand
CCAGCGTCTCCATGGCGCAGACGGCGGCGATGTTCAGCGCCGTGTGGGCGGATGCCTGGGTAGCGTTCTCCAGCGTCTGCCGGAGATGCTCCTCCGCGACGGCGGGGCCGCCCGCCTCGATCTCCCCCTCCGGCAGGAGGACGGACAGGGGAAAGCCCCGCCGGAGGCGGAATTCCTCCGCCTCCGCCAGACGGCGCTCTCCGATTTTCCCCAGTCCCTCTCTCAGGCTCCGGGGCAGCGCGGCCGCCGCCTGCTCCCAGGGCTCCCGCTTGTCCATATCCGCCGCCCGCCTTTCTGCCAAGACTATATGAGGGCCCGTCCCGCTTTATGACCGGCCGGCCGTATTTGCAGTTTTGTTACAATCAGTTGCTTACATCGTTACGTTTCTGTGGTATACTTTTGGCAGAAACGATACGAAGGAGAATGGCCATGGCACATATTCTCATCGTGGAGGATGAGGAACACATCGCCCGGATGATCGAGGCCACTCTGACCCTGGGCAGCCACACCAGCCGGTGGTGCGATAACGGCGGCGACGCGCCGGCCCTGATCGAAAAGGGCGGCTTCGACCTGATCCTGCTGGACGTGATGCTCCCCGGCCTGGACGGCTTCGCCGTCATGGAGCGCATCCAGGGACTGAACATCCCCGTCATCTTCCTCTCCGCCATGCAGGAGGTGGCCGACAAGGTCCGGGGCCTCCGGCTGGGGGCCGAGGACTACATTGCCAAGCCCTTTGAGCCGCTGGAGCTGCTGGCGCGGGTGGACGTGGTCCTCCGCCGCCGGGGCCGGGGGACCGACGAGTTGGAGTACGGCGCCATCCGCCAGGACCTGGGCAGCCACACCGTCACCCTGAACGGCGAGCCGGTGGCCCTCTCCCCCAAGGAGTTCGATCTGCTCAGGGTGTTCCTCCAGCACCAGAACCTGGCCCTCACCAGGGACAGGCTGCTTTCCATGGTGTGGGGCTATGAGTTCGCCGGGGAGAGCCGCACGGTGGACATCCACGTCCAGCGGCTCCGCCAGAAGCTGGACCTGACCGACAAGCTGGTCACCCTCACCCGTGTGGGCTACCGGCTGGAAAAGCTCAAATGAGGCTGTGGCAGAAGATCTTCCTCACCACCCTGGCCCTGATGGTGCTGTCCACCACACTGGTCTCGACCCTGCTGCTCAAGACCAGCCGGGACGCCCTGTGGCAGCGGGAGTACCAGCGGGCGGTGACCCAGCAGCAGTATCTGGCCGGGATGCTCCGGGCCGGGGTGGTGAGCCACCGGCTCCAACTGGGTCTGGTGCAGATGGAGGAGGAGGACGCCCGGCAGGCCGCCGTCCAGGTGCTGTCCCAGCAGGCCACGGACAGCTACCTCTCCGGTGTCGTCCTGCTGGACAGCGCCGGGGCGGCCCTGTTTGACTCCATGCCCAGCGGTCTCTCTCCCCTCCCCGTCAGCGAGGAGGACGGTCCCAACGCCACGGTCTACGAGCTACGCCGGGGTCTTGACGACGACGAACAGTGGTTCCTGGTCTGCGCCATGCCCATCACGCTGGAGTCCGCCGCCTTCCGGCTGGGCGCGGCCTATGACGTGACCAGCCTCCAGCGGCAGCTCTCCGCCCAGGCGGAGCGCACCGTGCTGCTCTGCCTGGGATTCAGTTTTGCCGGGGCGGCCCTGTTGATGGTGCTGGTGTGGTTCCTGCTGCGGCCCCTGGGGGCGCTCAGCCGCAGCGCCCGCCGGGTGGCGGAGGGCCGGTACGACGAGCGGCTGGACGGCTCCGGCTCCGACGAGCTGGCCGGCCTGGCCAAAGACATGAACGCCATGGCCCAGGCCGTCCAGGACCGGGTGGAACAGCTGGAGCGGGTGGCCGAGGACCGCAAGGCCTTCATCGGAAACCTGGCCCACGAGATGAAGACGCCGTTGACCAGCATTTTGGGCTTCGCGGACTTGCTGTACCTGTCCAAGGAGCTGGACGACGCCGACCGGGTGGAGTACGCCCGGGTCATCTCCGAGGAGGCAAAACGGCTCCGCTCCCTGTCCGGCAAGCTGTTGGAGCTGATCACCCTGGGCAGCGCCAACATCGAGCTGGCACCCGCCCCCCTCCGGGAGGTGGTGGACGAGGTGGCCGTCAGCCTCCGGCCCGTCATGGAGCAGAGCGGCCTCACCCTGGTCTGCACCTGTCCAGACGCGGCGGTGGACATGGACCGGGAGCTGTTCAAATCCCTGCTGTACAATCTGCTGGACAATGGCCGCAAGGCCAGCGAAAAGGGCGGCAGGCTGGACCTGGCCGCCAAAGCAGAGGACGGGACCGTCACCATCCTGGTACGGGACTATGGCCGGGGCATCCCCCAGGAGGAGATCGACAAGATCACCCTGCCCTTCTATATGGTGGACAAGAGCCGCGCCCGGAAGGCCGGCGGCGCGGGGCTGGGCCTCGCCCTGTGCCGGGAGATTGTGAAAGTCCACCGGGGGACCATGGAGATACAGAGCGTCCTGGGAGAGGGCACACTGATCCGGCTGACCTTCCCCGTCAGCGCAGCCCAGGAAGGAGGCGAGACCCATGCGTAACGTGAAGTTCATCCTGTCCGCCATCGCCATCCTGCTCGCCGGAGCCATCGCGGCGGGGCTGGCGGCACGGGCCGTCACCGCCCCGGACGCGTCGGAGGTGCGCTCCGCCGGGACGGTGTCCATCCCCACCGTGCTGGGCCAGACCGCCGAGGAGGTGCTGTTCTATCCCTGGTCCCTGTACGACACCGACCGGCTCTATCCCCTCTCCGAGCGGGACGCGGTGGACGTGTTCGACCTGACGTACTTCAACGCCTCCACCATCAAGGAGGCCGCCAAGGCCATGGAGGAGTTTGGCGGGCTGGCCTACACCACCCCCCTGCTGGCCATGCTTACCGCCTTTTCCTCTTTTGAGGGCCTGGACCTCTCGTGGGAGAAACTGCTCTCCTCCCTGGAGTGGAACGTCCCGCCCCAGGGGGATGTCCCTGGGGCGACCCACCTGTTCCTGCGGGAGCTGCCCGCCTCTCTGAAAGAAAAGGGCGCTCCCGTCACCTTCAGCTTTGCTCTGGGCGTGGGCGGCAGCACCAATGCGGTCAGCTGCCTGATCCGCCCGGAGCAGGCGGAACCCGTCACCCAGGAACAGCAGGAGGCCGCCCTCCGGCAGGTGGACAGCGATCTGCGGCTGCTGTTCCAGTACGGCCACGATCCCCAGTCCTCCGAAATGAGCCTCTTGCTCCTGGATTTCTTCGGCGCTCTGCGGGACTATTATGACTACTGTCTGGAGCAGTGGTTCCCCTGGTGGGACCTGAACATCGACTATAACAGATATTCCTGGGGCGGCTATGACCCCGCCCTGCTGGAACACTGGACATTTTTGCACACGGAGTGGGACCCGGAGATAAACTCCTTCGCAATGGATCCAGACCTTCCCCTGGAGGAATTCCTGTCCGTCGCAGAAAACCTCTATAATTTCACCGGTATCCAGATCATCGACACCCAACAGCAGATTTTGGTACTGTTCACCACCAACAACGGCCTGGTCTTCGGCGTGTACTACGATATTCAGCTGGGCTGCTGGTCCGGTGTGGGCGCGATGAGCTGACGCGCAAAGATTTACAGGTCCGATACAATTTTTTGGTGACTTCGTGCCCCTCTCCGGGGGATGATGGGGACAGGCTCCCCGCCCGGAGAGGGGCCTTTTTACAGAAAGAGAGGTCACCGCCATGCCGCAGCATTATGATCATGACCGGGGCGCCCGCCGCCCCTCCTCCGTATACCCCATGACCCCCTCCCCCGGCGGACGCCGGCCCCGCCGCCACAGGTCCCCCCTGCCGGTCTTCCTCCTGATAGGGGTGGTCATTGTCCTGGCGGCGGTCCTCCTGTTCCTCCGCCTGCCCGGCCATAAGGCCCCGCCCTCCGCGTCCTCCACTCCCTCTCCGATCCCTACCGACTCTCCCGCTCCCACGCCCACTCCCTCGCCGGAGCAGAACAATCAGCGGGATATCTCCGTCCCGGATTGGATTACTCAGGACATCCTGCCCCTGAACGAGTGGTCCCGCCCCGGCGACCCGCTGCCCCAGGTGAACGGCGTGGTGATCCACTACGTGGGCAATCCGGGCACCACGGCGGAGCAGAACCGCAGCTACTTCAAGAATCTGGCCGAGACCCACGAGGCCTACGCCAGCAGCCACTTTCTTGTCGGGATCGACGGGAAGATCATCCAGTGCGTGCCCCTGAATGAGATCGCCTACTGCTCCACCGTCCGAAACGCGGACACCATCGCCATCGAGTGCTGCCACCCGGACGCCGAGGGCAAATTCACCGACGAGACCATGGCCTCCCTGGTGAAGCTGGTGGACTGGCTCATCGACACCTACGACCTCCAGCGGGAAGACGTGATCCGCCACTACGACGTGGCCGGCAAGGAGTGCCCCATCTACTACGTCCGCAACCCGGACGCCTGGGAGGACTTCCTGGACAACTTGACCTTCCCGCATCCATAAGAGGGCGCAAAAACCGGCCTGTGGAATACCCACAGACCGGTTTATTTTTGCCATATGTCGATGAAAAACCGTCGTCGCCGTGCGAAAAATTCCGGGATCGCACCGCTTAGAGGCAAATTAAAGTTCTTTTTGATTCTTTTTCTTTCAGGAAAAAGAAATTATAGGACGGATTTGACGCGCTCCACGGCCTCTTTGGTGGCGTCCGCGTCGCCGAAGGCGGTGACCCGGATATAGCCCTCCCCGCTGGGGCCGAAACCCGCGCCGGGGGTTGTGACCACGCAGGCCCTTTTCAGCAGGGTGTCGAAGAAGTCCCAGGAACCCACGCCCTCGGGGGTACGGAACCAGATGTAGGGGGCGTTGATCCCGCCGTAGACGGTGAGTCCCG
Source organism: uncultured Oscillospiraceae bacterium (assembly GCA_947624465.1). Classification (GTDB taxonomy): domain Bacteria; phylum Bacillota; class Clostridia; order Oscillospirales; family Oscillospiraceae; genus Enterenecus. Next base: position 2,547 of record CANQKJ010000109.1, on the reverse strand, counting down.
CCGCGGCAAGGCCCTCCCGGATGACCTTCGCGTTGTGCAGATAGTAGTCGATGGACGCTTTGATCTGTCGCTGTCCCTCGGGGGTGAAGGTGGCCTCGGCGGCCCGCTGGATGACATAGGGCACGCCGTTGAACTTGGTGCCCTGCCGCCGGTTCCACAGGGCGTTCAGGGAGGCGCCCTCCCGCTTGAGCGCCTTGGGGATGACGGTGTAGGCGCAGCGGTTGCCGGTGAAGCCCGCCGTCTTGGAGAAGGAGCGGAACTCGATGGCGCAGGTCTTTGCGCCCTCCACCTCGTAAATGGAGTGGGGCACCCCTTCCTCCCGGATGAAGGCCTCGTAGGCGGAGTCGTAGAGGATAACGCTGTCGTGGGCGTTGGCGTAGTCCACCCAGACCTTCAGCTGCTCCCTGGTAGCCGCCGCGCCGGTGGGGTTGTTGGGGGAGCAGATGTAGATCAAATCGGGCACCCGGCCCTGGGGCAGATCGGGAAAAAAGCCATTCTCAGCAGTGCAGGGCAGATAGACGAGGTTGGTCCACTTCTCCCCGTCGTGGTCGCCGGCCCGACCGGCCATGGCGTTAGTGTCCACATACACCGGATACACCGGGTCGCACACCGCCACCACATTGTCCGCCGAAAAGATGTCCCCGATGTTGCCGCAGTCGCTCTTGGCCCCGTCGGACACGAAGATCTCGTCGTCGGCGATGTCCACGCCCCTGGCCTTGTAGTCGTCCCGGATGGCGAAACGGAGGAAGTCGTAAGCGCCGCAGGTCTCCTCACAGTAGCCCCGGAAGGTCTCCTTACGGCCCATCTCTTCGGTGGCTTTGTGCATGGCCTCGATGACCGCCGGGGCCAGAGGCAGGGTCACGTCGCCGATGCCCAGCCGGATCAGGGGCATAGGGGTCCCCTCCGCCAAAAAGGCCCGCACCCGCCGTCCGATCTCCGGGAACAGATAGCCGCCGGGCAGCTTCAAAAAGTTCTGGTTGATGTGCGCCATTTGCGCTCCCTCCTGCTGCAAAAATCAAGTGAACTCATTTTACAACAGGGCCGTTTCCCCGTCAACTGGCAGGATGGTACGAATTTTCCTGCAAAACGTGGCGATTTCCGGCCTATCCGTCAACTTCTCCCCGGAATACCTCCGCCGCCGGCCCGGTGAGCAGGGCGCGGCCATCGTCGGCGAGGGTCACCCGCAGCTCCCCGCCGGGGAGGCGGACAGCCGCATCCCGGCCGCACTTCCCAGCCCGGTGGAGGGCCGCCACGGCGGCGCAGGCCCCGGTGCCGCAGGCCAGCGTCTCCCCGCTGCCCCGCTCCCACACCCGGGCGGACAGGTGGGCAGGGTCGTCCACCCGGACAAACTCGGTGTTGGTCCTGTCCGGAAAGTATGACCAATGCTCAAAAACAGGGCCGATTGTTTCCAGGTCCAGTTCCTCCGGCCTTTCCACCTGGACCACGGAGTGGGGGTTGCCCATGGACACGGGAATAGATGTATAGTTGATTCCCTTTACAGCACTTTGAATGGGCAGTCCCACCTTCGGTTCCCCCATGTCCACCGTAGCAGACACAACTCTGCCTTCCTCCAGCCACAGATTCATCCGCCGCTCCCCCGCTCTCGTCTCGATGGCAAGGCCGGTCTTGTCCGTCAGCCCACCGTCGTAGAGGAACTTGCCCAGACAGCGGATGCCGTTGCCGCACATGGCCCCCTCGGAGCCGTCGGCGTTGAACATGACCATTTTGAAGTCCGCCGTGGCCGACAGAAAGGCGCAGATGAGCCCGTCGGCCCCCACGCCGAAGTGCCGGTCGGACAGGCGGCGGGCCAGTCCCGGCAGGTCGCCCGGGGCGCCCTCCAGACAGTTCAGGAAAATGTAGTCGTTGCCACAGCCGTGGAGCTTGGAAAATTTCATGGCGGTCCCTCCTCCGCTAGTCGTCCTTTTAGACTATGCGGACAGGGCGGGCGGTTTGCCTGTTTTTTGCGGCGCGGGGCGCGATAAGGCCGCCGCGCGCTGTCCATCGGCCTCGCCCCTTCTGCCCTATAACAACACAACGGGGCCAAATCTGTCAAACAGCGAAAAATTTTCCTTGAAAGCCATTCCCGGCCAAAGAAAATCTTGACAATCCCCCCTGGTTTGATAGAATAATAGGTGTCTAAAATGCCATTACACACACTGATTTTGGAGGTATGTCAACCATGGCACACAAGTATGTCTACCTTTTCTCCGAGGGCAACGCCAATATGCGCGAGCTGCTCGGCGGCAAGGGCGCCAACCTGGCCGAGATGACCCGCATCGGCCTGCCCGTCCCCCAGGGCTTCACCATCACCACCGAGGCCTGCACCCGCTACTATGAGGACGGCCGCCAGATCGCTCCCGAGATCCAGGAGCAGATCATGTCCTTCATCTCCCGCATGGAGCAGATCACCGAGAAGAAGTTCGGCGACAAGGAGAACCCCCTGCTGGTCTCCGTCCGCTCCGGCGCCCGGGCCTCCATGCCCGGCATGATGGACACCATCCTGAACCTCGGCCTCAACGACGACGTGGTGGCCGCCATGATCGCCGG
>CANQKJ010000108.1 GCA_947624465.1 uncultured Oscillospiraceae bacterium | reverse complement strand
TCAGCGCCGGGCCGACGAGCTCATACACCAGCACGGAGAAGAGGACCACGTTGCGGACGATGCCGCCGTCGGACAGCTGGGTGGCGGTGAGGGCCATGCCCAGGGCCACGCCGGCCTGGGGCAGCAGGGTGATGCCTAAATGCCGGGTGATGCTGGGGTCGCAGCGGGTAAGGGCACAACTGGAAAATGCGCCGAAATACTTGCCCAGGGACCGGGCGACGATATACACCACGCCGATGAGCAGCACCAGGGGATTGGACAGGATGCGCAGGTCCAGCTCCGCGCCGGACAGCACGAAGAACAGGGCCAGCACCGGGGCGGTCCAGCCGTCCACGCGCTCCATCAGCTCCTCGGAGAAGTCGCAGATGTTGCAGAACACGGTGCCGGTCATCATGCACACCAGCAGCAGGCTGAAGCCGAAGTGGACGCCGCCGATCTCGAACTCCGCCATGGACAGCCCCACGGTGAGGATCACGAAGGCGATGGAGATGGACAGGCGCTTGCTGCGGGAGTGGAAGTATTTCTCCAGCCGGTACAGCAGCCAGCCCACCAGAGACCCCAGAGCCAGGGACAGGACGATCTCAATGACGGGCTCCAGGATCAGGGCCACCAGGCCGATTTTGCCGCTCTCAAGGGCTGTGGCCACGCCGAAGGAGGCGGAGAAGAGCATGAGGCCCACCGCGTCGTCGATGGCCACCACCAGCAGCAGCAGCCGGGTCATGGGACCGTCGGCCTTGTACTGGCGCACCACCATCAGGGTGGCGGCGGGGGCTGTGGCCGAGGCGATGGCGCCCAGGGTGATGGCGGAGGACAGGGAGATCAGCTCGGGATCGATGAAGTGGAGGGCGATGAGGGCGGCGTCCACCACAGCGGTGGTGAGCACCGCCTGCAAAATGCCCACGGTGATGGCCTGCCGGCCCATGTGCTTCAGCTGCTCCAGCCGGAACTCGTTGCCGATGGTAAAGGCGATAAAGCCCAGGGCCACCTGGGAGATCAGGTCCAGGCCCTCCACCTCCTCCAGGGTGTTGAAGCCGATATTGAAAAAGTGCAGCCCGCCGATAAAAAACGGCCCCAACAGCAGCCCGGCCACCAGATAGGCGGTCACATCGGGCAGGTGGAGCACCTTCGCCAGGCGGGTCATCAGCAGCCCGCCCACCAGGGACGCGGCAAGCTGTATCAGGATCTGCATATTGACACCTCTTTCTTGGTTCCGCACCATCATATAGCGGGTTGCACAAAAAAGCAAGCGGGATATTGGTGAAGTTTCCCCGGAAAACCGGGGCTTTTTTCGTCCTTTTGCCGGGAAAAATTTTGCCTCCGCTGGCAAATCGCGCTTGCAATTGTATCTGTTTTGTGATAAAATAGATACATGAGTGAGAACACGAAAAACGCGGCCGTTCTCTCCATGGTCCAGTACCACTTTGTGTTCTGTCCGCGCTATCGCAGAAAGGTTTTTTTGATAGATGGGCTGGAGACCCGCTTTAAGGAGCTGGTCGCCCAAATCTGCGGGCAAAACGGCATCGGTATCCTGGACATGGAATGCCTGGCGGACTACTGTCATCTGTTCGTCTCCGCGCCTCCCGAGCTGGGTCCCGCCGACATCATGCGCCTGATCAAGCGGAAGACCGGCCCGGAGTTGAAGCGGGAGTACCTCCGGGGCAAGTGTCCCCAGCTCTGGACCAGGGGCTACCTGGTGTCCACCGCGGTCGCCCTCCCCTCGGAACTGGTATCAAAATACGTCAGTTCCCAGAAAACGCGCGGGGGTTAAAGGCCATTCCCTTTATGCCCCGATCTTCCCGCCGCGCCTCTCCCCTGCCCTGCCCCACCGCAGAGCAAAGATCACGAAAGGTGGTTCTACCAATGAAACGCAAACTGCTCAGCATCCTTTTGGCCCTGGTCCTTCTGCTCCCCATGCTGGTCTTCCCCACGTCGGCGTCCGCCGCCGGGACCGCCGGCCGCTGGTTCTCCGGCCAGCTCACCGACCAGGGCAAAGCCATCTACAACGCGCTGGTCCGTATGTACGACTCCGGCCTGATGAAGGACGGCCGGACCAGCTTCGACCTGGCCGGCTCCGGCGTCCCCGGTGCAGCCGACCAGTACGCCACCGTCTCCCAGGCGGCCATCGCCGACTACCGGAACGGCAACCGCACCCTGTTCAACGACTTCGCCGCCGCCAAGGACGCCTTTGACCTGGAGCATCCCGAGGCCTGGTATGTGGACTCCTCCTACCTGAGCTTCCGGGTCACCGTGGACGACAGCGGCGTCCTCCACGCCTACATGGGCGCCGGCCGCTCCGACAGCTATTATGTGGCCGGCGTCACGGGCGCCCAGGACGTGGACGCCAAGACCGCCGCCCTGGAGCAGGTCCTGCATTCCATCGTCACCGGGGCCAGGGCGGTGAACACCGCCGGCATGAACTCCGCCGAGGCGGCCGCCGCCCGGGTCCAGTACGTCCACGACGCCGTCACCAGGGGCATCAGCTACCGCTATGAGATCGACGCCGCCCCCGGCAATGAGGGCTACATCCGCACCCTCTACGCCCTGGTCACCCACGAGGGCGTGTGCGAGGCCTACTCCCGTGCCATGCAGGCGATCCTGTCCCGCCTGGGCATCCCCTGCGTGCTGATCCATGGTATGCAGACCGCCGGCGACGACCCCGAACCCCATATGTGGAACGCCGTGCAGATCGGCGGCAAGTGGTACGCCGTGGACGCCACCTGGGACGATCCCATCCGCCTGGACGTGAGGGGCCGTATCAAGGCCCCTGAGGTCCCCGGTTTGGACGGCGCCGAGCACGACACCTACCTGCTGGCGGGCCAGGACGTCATCGGCCTGAACTGGCAGCCCTCCGGCGTGGTCTCCACCAGCGGGGTGGAGTTCCGGTATCCCGACATCGAACTCCGCTCCTATGACGGGGAGAACGTCTATTCCCACCCCGTCGGCCTGCACGTGTCCTACTCCGCCGCCGGCGAGATGGAGGGCGAGGCCGCCGGCGTGTTCACCGTGGACTTCAACGGCATGGGCATGGAGAAGGCCGCGGAGGAGTGCGGCGTCTACCTGCTGATCAGGATGTACGACTACCACCAGGACGGCACCGCCCACGTCATGCGGGACTGGTACTACTGCAAGGCCTCCACCGCCATTCTGGGCGGCAGGAACGAATTCTTCCAGGACACCGACACCTGTCTCAGGATGGTCACCCCCGCCTGCGAGTATGTGGAGTACGCCCTCACCACCACGCCCCCCCAGGGCTATGAGACCTGGAATGAGGAACCCACCAGCGGGAAGAACGGTCTGACCAACTCCAACGGAGAGACGGGCTTCTACCATGGCGACGGCACCGACATCATCGCCGAGACCGGCCTCCTCTATAATCCCCAGTCCAGCTATGAGGCGCCCCCCTATGTGAAGAGCCAGTACCCCGCCGCCAACCACCAGGTCCATATCGGCCAGACCTACCGGATGCAGGTCCTCTTTGACGACGAACTGTACGCCCCCGACAAGGCCGCGGCCAGGGGCGGTTGGACCGCGCCTGACAAGGGGGCGGAGGGCGAGGCCATCCGGATCAGCTACGTCACCTATCAGCCCGATCAGAACGACGACACCATCCAGGTGGACCTGGCCGGCAGCGTGAACTTCGACACCGGCCACGCCGGCTGCGTCAGGAACACGCAGGGCGGGCTGACATGGCGGAAGCACTATGTGGACTCCTCCCTGCTGGAATGGCACTGGGTCTGCACCGAAGATCATATCCACACCCTGGGCGTCTGCCCGGTGGACGGCGTCAGCTTCGACTTTGCCGCCAGCACCAGCTGGTCCGACGACCTCACCCTGTACAGCTTCCAGATCGAGGGGCTGGTGGGCAGCCGCTCCGGCAAGCGGCCCAACGAGTGGGGCGTGGTCATGGCCACCCCCTACTGTCCCATCTGTTACCGCAGCCAGGGCATCGACTGGAACCTGTGGGGCCGGCCCTTCCTGCTGGACAACCCCGACGATCTGGACCTGAGCCGGGTGGTGGTCCAGGGGACCGACGGCAGCCGGCAGCCCCTGTCCACGCTGGACGACAGGATGAACAAGAACGGCTACAACGGCAAGCTGACCCTCACCGTGGAGGACATCAGCAAGAGCCGGCCCAGGTCCGAGGAGGTCGCCGAGGCCCTGGAGGCCGAAGGGGTCCGCCAGGAGGACATCGTCTCCAAGCTGATGTACGAGATCAGCTTCACCCGCATCTGCAAAATGATGGTGCTGGAGACCGGCCAGTCGCTGCGCGTGTCCATCGGCTATCCGGCGGGCATCACCTACGCGGACCTGGAGAAATACGTGATCAAGGCCTATCACTTCACCCGGGACGAGGAGGGCTCCTGCGATATCACCGCCCCCGGCCACGTCCACACCGGCGAGATCACCGACGTCCAGGAGCTGAACATCTCCGCCACCCCCTACGGCCTGGTCATCCTCTGCGACTCCTTCTCCCCCTTCGAAATCGTGGCCCTGGACGCCAGATCGGCCGGACACGACGCCTATGAGCTGAACAAGACCGTGGTGGTGGCCACCGACGGCAACGGCGAGGTCCTGGTCAACGGCAAAAAGGCCGTGGGCGCCGACGGGTTCATCCAGTTCGGCAGCGGCGTCAACAGCAGCCATACCTTCACGCTGAAGCCCAGGGCCGGCTATGTGCTGGACACCGTCGCCTACGGCGGCTCCAGGCACATCGACGCCGACAAAATCGCCTACGACGGGAGGACCGGCACCTACTCCTTCACCCTGGAGAGCGGCGACATCGTCGACGCCAACGACATCCTCAACGTGACCTTTATCCCCGCCTCCCTGAAGGCGGCCGAGGAGCGGGACGGCCAGACCACCGTGACCCCCGAAACCTGTCCCCACAGGAACACCTCTCCCATCGGCCCGGCGAAGGCCCCCACCTGCACCGCGCCCGGCGTCACCGCCGGCCTCCGCTGCAACGACTGCGGCCAGGTGCTGCAGCCGGTGGAGACCCTCCCCATCGTGCCTCACACCGTCACCGGATATCGCACCATCCATAAGGCCACCTGCACCGAGGACGGCGAGGCGGTGGGCTTCTGCACCGCCTGCGACTGGGTGGATATCCGCGTCCTCCCCGCCGAGGGGCACAACTTCGCAAACTATCGGGTGGTCCATCCGGCCACCTGCACCGAGGACGGGGATGAGATCGGCGTCTGCACCAAGTGCGGCGACTGGGATCTTCGCGCCGTTCCCGCCAAGGGCCACGACTATCAGAACGGCGTGTGCGCCAGATGCGGCGCTAAAGACCTCTCCCAGGTCGATTTCCCCGACGTGGCCAGGGGCGCCTGGTACTATGACGACGTGCAGTTCGCCTGCCAAAACAAGCTGATGAGCGGCACCGACCGCGGTTTTGAACCCGATATCCCCGCCACGCGGGGCATGGTGGTCACCATCCTGTGGCGGATGTCCGGCGAACCCAAGGCCAGCAAGTCCGGCTCCTTTACAGACGTCCCCGCCGGCCAGTGGTTCACCGACGCGGTGAACTGGGCCAGCGCCAACAAGATCGCCGACGGCTCCGGCAACCGCTTCGATCCGAACGGACCGGTCACCCGGGAGCAGCTGGTCACCTTCCTGTACCGCTACGTGAAATACCGGGGCAAGAGCGCCGACGCCGGCGCGACCGCGCTGAAGGGCTTTTCCGACGCCGGCCTCGTGGACCTGTGGGCGCTGGAGCCCACCCGCTGGGCCGTTGAAAACGGCATCCTCAACGGGAGCGATGGCAAACTGGAACCCGCCGGCAGCGCCACACGGGCCCAGATCGCCGCGATGATCCACCGGATGTGCGACAAATACGATCTTCTCTGAGCCAGACGCGAAAAGGAGCGCCCTCCCGGCCGGGAGGGCGCTCCTCTTGTCTGTGATGCTGCTGCCGGCCCCGCGCGGGGGCCGGACGGGTCCGGCGCGGCGTCTCTTAACCGCTCACCGGCCCAGGTATTCCATGGCCGACGTGACCGCGTTGGCCCCGTCGGCGGCGGCGGTGACCACCTGCCGGAGGGGCTTTTTCCGCAGGTCACCCGCCGCGAACAGGCCGGGGACGCTGGTGCGGCAGTCCTCTCCCGCGGCCACATAGCCCCCGTCCAGCGCCAGGGGCAGGCCGGCCAGCCAGCCGCCGGCGGGTTCCACCCCCACGGCCAGGAACACCCCGTCCACGGGCCGCTCCGCCGTTCCCTCCGGGCCGGAGAGGACCACGCTCCGTACTCTGCCCTCTCCCCTGATCTCCGTCAGCTCGGTCCGATAGAGGATGGTCACGTTCTCCTTCGCGCTCAGCAGGTCCGTCCGGCGTCTGGCCGCCCGGAACACGTCCCGCCGGAGGGCCACCGTCACGTCTTTACACAGGGCGGACAGGAACAGGGCGTCCTCCACGGCGGTGTCCCCGCCGCCGATGACCAGGGTGCTTTTCCCCCGGAAAAAGGCCCCGTCGCAGGTGGCGCAGTAGGACACCCCCGCGCCGGTGAGTTCCCGCTCCCCGGGGACCCCCAGCTTCCTGGGGGAGGCGCCGGTGGCGGCTATGACCGCCCTGGCCCGGACGGGCTCCCCTCCGTCCAGGGCAAGCTCTTTACAGTCCCCCAGGTCTTTTATGCCGGTGACGGCGCCGTACGCGATCTCCGCCCCCAGCTCCACCGCCTGGTCCCGGAAGGCCTGTCCCAGATCGAAGCCGCTCTTGCGCCCCGCGCCGGGGTAGTTCTCCACCTCGTGGGAGGAGGTGATCTGCCCTCCCCCGAAGCCGTCCCGCTCCAGCACGATAAAATCCAATCCCGCCCTGGCGGCGTAGATGGCGGCGGACAGCCCCGCCGGCCCTCCGCCCACGATCGCAAGCTCCTTCATGGGGACCCCTCTTTCGCCAATTTGATGGTATTATTTTACCAGCGCGGGTGAAATATTGCAAGGGGGCGGATTTTCCCCAAACATATTGCATTTTTGCCGCCGCCATATTATAATATATGGCAAATTCTCCAACACCTTCTGAGAAACGAGTTGATCGCTTTGAATATCATCATCGCCGGCGGCGGCAAGGTGGGCGGCACTCTGGCGGAACAGCTTGCCGCCGAGGGCCACAGCGTCACCATCATCGATGTGGACCAGGACACCCTGGACCGGCTGAATAACCAGCTGGACGTGATGTGCGTCCGGGGGAGCTGCTCTTCCCGGGGCACCCTCATCGAGGCCGGCGCCGGGGACGCGGACGTGATCATCGCCGCCACCGACTCCGACGAGGTCAACCTGCTCTGCTGCCACTGCGCCCACCGGCTGGGCGTCCCCCACTCGGTGGCCCGGGTCCGGGACACCAGTTATATGAACGAGCTGGACTCCCTGCGGGGGGATCTGGGCATCACCATGCTGGTGAACCCGGAGCTGTCCGCCGCGGTGGAGATCTCC